>JAUPLR010000119.1 GCA_030836825.1 Campylobacterota bacterium | reverse complement strand
CCACGACAAAATCAAAGGCTTTTTTGGCGTGAGCGTCGAACTGCTCGCCGCCATCCCCTCTGTCATCTACGGGATGTGGGGTCTGTTTTTCTTCGTTCCGATTATTCGTGATCTTTTTGGAGGGCTGGGAATCGGGTTGCTCGCGGCGGGAATCGTATTGGCAATTATGATTTTGCCGTTTATGTCTGCCGTTACGCGCGATGCGATGAACACCACCCCCGACATCCTCAAAGAGTCTGCCTACGCATTGGGCGGTACGCAATGGGACGTTATCAAAGACATCATTATCCCCTATGCAAAAGCAGGGATTATCGGTTCACTGATTCTGGCACTGGGGCGCGCAATCGGTGAAACGATGGCGGTTACGTTTGTGATGGGGAACGTTCACAAGGTCCCAAGCTCGATTCTTGATCCGACTACCTCGATTCCCGTCACCCTCGCCAACGAGTTTAGCGAAGCCGATTCCTCTTTGTATTTTTCGAGTCTTTTCGGTCTTGCATTGACGCTTCTCATCATGAGTTTCGTGGTTATCGCCATTGCGAAATTTTACTTTTTACGTAAAGCTAGGAGAGCCTAATGACCGCCGTACAAAAACGTGTCTTAGTCAACAAAATAGCCCTCACCCTCTCAACGCTCAGCGCTCTAATCGCTTTGGGATTTTTGTTTTGGATTTTGGGCGTTTTGGTCATGAAGGGGGTTGGCGCCCTTAATTGGAACATCTTTCTCTTCGAGGGAGCCCCTCCTGGAAATCCTGAGAGCGGTCTCAAACACGCACTGGTCGGTCAGGCAATTTTGATTAGTATGGCAACCGCGATCGGTGTACCCTTGGGTATCTTGGCGGGAACCTACCTCAGTGAATACGGTAAAAATTCCAAGCTCGCCCACACCATCCGCGACATCAGCGACATTATGATGTCGGCACCCTCCATCGTTATCGGTGCCTTTGTCTATGCCATCGTGGTTATGCCTATGGGACATTTCAGCGCATGGGCGGGTGCGATAGCACTGGGGATTATCATGATTCCCGTCATTTTACGCACTACCGACGATATGCTGCAGCTCGTACCGGGTGAGCTTCGTGAAGCCGCGTTTGCGCTGGGCGCTCCGAAGTACAAAGTTATTATGGATGTCGTTTACCGCGGAGCAAAAGCGGGCATTTTAACGGGTGTGCTCTTAGGTATCGCACGTGTCGGCGGAGAGACGGCACCGCTGCTGTTTACTTCGTTCAACGATAACTTTTTTACCACGGATTTGAATGAAGCAATGCCATCGCTCACCGTGACGATTTTCAACTACGCTACCAGTCCGTATGAAGATTGGCAACAGCTTGGATGGGCGGCCGCCTTTATCCTCTCGATGTTTATTCTGGGTCTCAACATATTAGGGCGGGTCATCTTATTCGCCGGAAAGAAAAGGAAATAAATTATGGCAAGCATTATTGATATCAAAGAAGAGTGCGCACTGCACGTACGCAATTTTGAGTTTACGTACAAAGGCGCCGCGGCTGCTAGTTTGAAAAAAGTAACCATGCCCATCGCAAAACACTCCATAACGGCGCTCATCGGACCATCAGGATGCGGTAAAACGACGCTGTTGCGTTCGTTTAACCGTATGCACGATTTGTATCCCGGCAACAGTTATGCAGGTGAGATTGAGTTTGAGGGACGCAACATCTTGGGCGCCAAAGAGGACCTGATCCACTTGCGTACCAAAATCGGGATGATCTTCCAAAAACCGACGGCATTTCCAATGTCCATCTTTGACAACGTCGCCTATGGGATGCGTCTTCAAGGGATTAAAAATAAAACAGAGCTCAATGACCGTGTCGAAAAAGCGCTCAAAGACGCCGCCATCTGGAAAGAGGTCAGTGATCGTCTCAAGCATGATGCCAACGGTCTTTCAGGAGGGCAACAGCAACGTCTTTGTATCGCACGCGCCATCGCCGTAGAGCCCGAAGTATTGCTTTTTGATGAACCAACCTCCGCGCTTGACCCGATCTCTACTCAGGGCATCGAGAAGCTCGTCATAGAGCTCAAAGAGCGCGTGAGCATCATCATCGTAACCCATAACATGCAACAAGCGGCGCGCGTGAGTGATTACACCGGATTTATGTATTTGGGCGAACTCATTGAGCTGGGTCAAACCGAAGAACTCTTCGTTACGCCAAAAGAAAAACTCACACAAGAGTACATCACAGGGAAGTTCGGGTGAAAACCGCTCATCGGAGCTAGTCGCGCGCTTCCCTTTCGGTCAGACGTTCGCGACGCGGTTTTTATGCTGCTTTGTTAATAAGCAGTTTTTTCAAATCTTCTTTCGCATCTCCCGTTAAATGCAAGTTGAAGTTTTCTGCGAGAAAATTAAAGATGTCCTCGTTGACAAATTGCGGCGGTTTAGGTCCCAAATAGATATCTTTAACGCCCAAGCTGAATAATGCCAACAAGATAATAACCGCCTTTTGCTCCATCCAGCTCAGCACAATGGAAATTGGCAAATCGTTAATCGGAGTATTTAGGGCCGCACTAACGGCTTTGGCAATCTCGACCGCACCATTGCTGTCATTGCATTGACCCAAATCGAGGTATCTCGGTATTTGTGTTCCTTCAATGTTTCCAAAGTCTATGTCATTAAATCTGAATTTACCGCAGCTTGAAGTGATAATAACACAATCTTTTGGTAGGCTCTGCGCCATCTCTCTGTAGTAGTTGCCGGCTTTTCCCGGTGCATCGCATCCGGCGATAACAAAAAACTGCGCTATTTTTTTGCTTTGAACGGCCTCTAAAATTTCCGGAGCCAATGTCAAAATTGTTTTGTAGTGATGTCCCGTGGTTAGCGTTAGATCATCCGACATGTTCGTATCTTCACACGCCAGAGTTTTTTCAATAAGTGCACTAAAATCATCATTGACGATAGCCGTTGCTCCTTCAATCCCTACGATTTTATACGTGAATACTCTGTCTACGTAGTCCGCATCTTTTTTAGGCGGTACGATACAATTGGTATTTACAACGAACGTACCTTTGAATCTTTTCATCAGCTCAACTTGATCAAACCAAGATTTACCTATATTTCCTTTTAGATGCGCGTATTTTCTCAGTTCAGGATATCCATGAGCAGGCAGCATTTCAGAGTGAGTGTATACATTGATCCCTTTGCCTTCCGTAGCTTTTAACAAGGCCTCAAACATCTCCAAGTTATGACCGCTGACAAGAATAGCCTTACCTTCAACCATGTTCTGAGGGACAACAACCGGAGTAGGAATACCAAATTTAGCCGTATGCGCATTGGATAGTTTATCCATCACATCAACACCGGCAGAGCCGACCTTCATAAGCTGCTTAATGTGGTCTTGAAAATTAAAGTTTACATTTGTCAATGTAAAATAAAGAGTTTCGCTCATAACATCGTCAACCGTTTTGGTTTGCGTTGGCTGCAACTCATTCAAATGCTCCCGATAAGCCGCCAATCCTTTAAGACCAAAAATCATAATATCCTGCAATCTCGCAAGATTTTCATCTTTTCCACATACGCCGACGGTAGCGCCCGTACTGCCACAACCATCCGGTGTGCTCATTTCACATTGATAACAAAACATATATTTCCTTGTATAGATTAATTTACACCGGAAGTATAATTATATTCTTACCCGTAATAATTGATCTAAATCAATTTATAAAAGAAATCAAAACAGCCAGAATCGGATACGGTATCGAATCATAGCCCGCTTGTATACGAGGGCAATCGTCCCTGAAAATGGACAACATCCCCAAATATAATTACCGCTGGACTTTGTGACTCTTTGGCAGCTTTTTCGATGTTTTGCAGTGTCGTCACAATCGTAGTTTGATTGGGACGCGACGCATTCGAAACAATAGCAGCAGGCAAATCGCCCTTCACGCCAAGTGCGAGGGCCGCTTCTTTGATCTCTCTTACAAGACTCAGTCCCATGAGAACAACGGTCGTATGATTGGGCAGCAGCAACATGGGCAGCCAGTCATTGTTAAACTTTGACTCTTTTAAATGCGCTGATACCACCGAAAAACTTGTTGCGTATCCTCGCGCGGTCGGCGGGATGCCCGCACAGGCGCTACCCGCTACCGAAGAAGATATCCCGGGAATCACATCGACCTCGTATCCGCGTTCGATCAGGTAAAGCGCCTCTTCTGCTCCCCGCCCGAAAATATAGGGATCACCGCTTTTAAGTCGGGCGACGTCCAACCCTTGGTCGGCGTACGTGGCAATCAACGCATTGATCTCTTCTTGGGGAACAGTGTGACAATTTTTTTCTTTTCCGACGTAAATTTTTTCGCTCTCCTTGGAAATAAGCCCTAAAATCTCCGCACTGATAAGATGATCGTACAAAACCACCGGTGCTTGTGCAATAATCCGCGCAGCCTTAAGGGTCAGAAGTTCGACATCGCCCAGCCCACAGCCGACGAGATAGACTTTGCCTTTGTCGACGGATTTCATTTGAGTCTCCTTAGTGATTTTTTGATCGCATCGATCAGGGCATCTATGTCCTCAATCGTCTGCGAATAATGGACGGTGATACGAAGCCAGCCGGGTTTAAAAGCCAACAGTTCATTATCCCCAAGCCCTAATAGATCGTGCCCATAAGGACCCGCACACGAACATCCCGCACGTGTTTGGAATCCTCCTTCATTCGACAAAAGCGCACACAGCGCGTAAGGATCAACGTTGCGAATATTAAACGATACAATACCGATATTTTCCGCATTACGGCATCCATAACACGCCGCCCCCGTAATCGCTCTAAGCTCTTTGACAAGATGTGAATGCACTCTTTTTTTAGACGATGCAATCCACTCAAACCCCAATTCATTGCGCAGCTGATACGCCAATGCGGCACGAATCAATTGCAAAATCCCCGGAGTTCCGGCATCCTCACGGTCTTCGATTTCATCGACAAAAGTGTGGCCCTTGCGGCTCACATAGTTCACCGTTCCTCCCCCTGCAAAAGTAGGAGAATTCTTTACATCGAACAGACTCTTCCGTATCGCAAGCAATCCGCATGATCCCGGACCACCTAGAAGTTTGTGCGGTGAAAAGACCATCGCATCATACAATTCGCACGGAACATTGCAATACGGTGATGATGCGGCGGCGTCAAAACAAACCGTTGCTCCATATCGGCGTAACAATGCCGAAATCTTAGCATACGGGGTAATCGTCCCCGTCACATTGGAAGCGATGCAAAACGTACCGATGATTTCCCGATCTTTATTGGCGCGTAATGTCCATTCCAGTTCCCCTAAATCAACCAGCCCCTTCTCGTTTAGACCAATCCGTACCGTTTCGCACAACGCTTCGCGGTAACTGATTTCATTGGAGTGGTGCTCATACGGTCCCACGATGACAAGCGGCAATTCCGTGGTATCTAACCCAAGATAACGCATCCGTGTTGCAGGGGGAATATACAGTCCCAAAATCTCTTGCAGCCGCTTCACCGCCGCCGTCGCCCCGCAGCCGCTTGGAATAATAACAAATCCGTCGTCCAATTCTAACAGCATTTTCAGATGTTCTCGTGCCTGACGGTAGTAACTGTCCGTTTTGGCCGCCATTGATGCCTCTTTGGAGTGGGTGTTTGCATACGTTTCAAGAACCTCGAGAATACGTTCTTCGATAGGCTCGTATGCCAGGCCCGATGCGGTGTAATCAAAATAATGTTTTTTATGCGTCCCGATCGTCTTGCTGATTATCTGGGAATATTTGTCGCCGGCCTCAAGAAGCGGTCGGAATAGTTGGCTCATAACGATACTTCTCCAATAAAAAATTTCCAAAATCACGGCTTTGACTGGACTCATATTCTTCAATCAAAGATTCAATCAGCGGTGCGACCTCCTCTGAAGTGACCTTGATGCCGGTTTTCACCGCAAAACGACTTTGTTCCCCTCTGAGATGCCCTCCGACGATCAAATCAAACCCTTTGCATTTTTCTTCATCACGCTTGACAATCGCCCCGACAAATCCAAGATCGACGATGTGGGGATGGGCACAGGCATTGGGACATCCATTGATGCTGATACTGACAGGCTCACTAAAACCTTTAAATCGACTTTTCAAATGCGCCACTACCTCAATTCCAATATTTTTGGTCTCACTCACCGCAAACTTACAAAAATTCAACCCCGTACACGCCAGCATCCGTGCTTCAAAAGCCGACGAATTTGCGTCTAAACCAAAAGCCGCTTCCAGTGTCTCTGTAAATGCTTCGGTCACCTCTGCGGGAACTCCCCGCACCACAATGTTTTGCGTTGTTGTCAGCACGATTCCCTCTGCGCCGTAAAATTCGAGTATATGCCCCAAGGATATCAGTCGCTCACCGCCGATGCGTCCGCCGGCAATCGCATATCCGATTGCGTTGTATCCGGCTTTTGTGCTCTCAAATATTCCGAAATGACTCCGACGCGGATACGGGGTAAACGGTGCTGCATCATGCGAGTCAAACGTTACACCCGAATCGCTTTGGAGCTCGCTAACAAATCGCTCGACGCCCCATTCCTCTACCAGATGCCCCAATCGTGCTTTTGCTCGGTTATCACGTCGTCCATAATCACGATAAATTTTAGCAACCGATTTTGCAATTGCAACCACGTCATTACGCCGGACGTATCCAATATGATCCGCGATACGGCGATTACTCGCCCCGCCGCCACCAACGCTAACCCCGAACGCTATCGTATTATCTTGGCGTCTAACGGCCGTAAAGGTCAAATCCTGAATTTCATGCGAAATACAATGCTTGCTGCACCCACTCACCCCAACCTTGAACTTCCGAGGAAGATTGGAAAACGCTCTATTTCCTCGGTACAAATCATTAAGCGCATCGACAAGATCACGAACATCATCGATTTGATCCTTATCCGTACCGTTTACCGGGCAACAGACAATATTACGCGGACAATCTCCCGCGGCTTCGATGGTACTAAGTCCAACAGCAGCCAATCGGGCGAAAATTTGCGGAAGATCCGTCACCTTAATCCAGTGAAACTGTATGCTTTGGCGCGTTGTCAAATCCGCCGTACCCCGCGCTAATTCTTTCGATATTTTTCCAATTTCACTCAATTGTTCACGGTTGACGCACCCCCCCTCGAGCTTGACACGAAGCATAAAGTAGAGGGTCTCATCCTGGGGGCCTTGAAGATTTTTATTTTGCGTATACAGACCGTACCATTTAAAACGGTCAATATCGTCTGGATCGGTTACCTCGCCACTGAGCGCGTAACGGGCAATATCGTCTAAAACATCCAATCCGTCTTTTTCGATTTTGATTCGCTCTATACGCTGGGCTTTTGTTTCTGAAGCCATTCGTTACTCCTTATGTAACCATTCCGGCATTCCAATGAGGGAAATGACGTCGAACAAGGGCGTTAAATTCTACTTCGAACTCGGACGCTCCACCTGCTTCTTTAGCCTCTTTTTGGGTACTGCCGGTAATCATTCCCGCAGCAACCGTGTTGTTGGTGATTTTGTCAATCAGGATAAATCCTCCCGTTTGACGATTTTCTTCATACGTATCAAACACCAAAGGTACTCCCAATGCCAGACGAACCGAACCAATATCATTGAGCCCCAACTCAGAGGCACCATGGCAAACTTGCGTATTGACATCGATACGATGGTCAATTCCCTCTACCGCGGCAGAAGTAACCGTTGAGCCTCTTTTAAACAAATAGCTTTTCCCTAAATGAAAGGGCTCTTCATCCATCCAGACGAGATTTGCCGTAATCGCATCCGATGCACTGATGGGTTCACCCGTCTTGATGATGATATCTCCACGGCCAATGTCGATCTCTTCCTTCAGGGTCAACGTTATCGCTTGTGCGGTAGACGCTGATTCCAACTCTCCGTCATAGGTCACGATCGCTTTGACTGTAGCCTTTTTCCCCGATGGCAACGCCGTTATGCTCTCACCGACACGGATACTTCCTGAAGCAATCGTCCCGGCAAATCCTCTGAAGTCGAGATTGGGACGGTTAACGTACTGAATCGCCATTCGAAACGGCGCATCCGGTGATGGCGCAGACAAAGGGACCTCTTCCAGATGCTCTATCAATGTCTTCCCCTCATACCAAGGGGTATGAACACTGCGTGCAACAACGTTATCCCCCTCCAGCGCGGATATCGGCACGGAATAAATTTTCTCTATCCCCAGTTCTTTCGCAAATGCACGGTACTGCGTATCCATTTTTTCAAATACATCCCGATCGTACTTTAAAAGATCCATTTTATTGATCGCGACAATAATGTTGCGAATCCCCAAAAGACGGACAATAAACGAGTGGCGGCGCGTCTGCGTCACAATCCCGTATCGGGCATCGATCAAAATGATCGCCAAATCCGCCGTCGATGCTCCCGTAGCCATGTTGCGCGTATACTGCTCATGCCCTGGGGTATCCGCGATGATAAATTTGCGTTTATCGGTCGAAAAATAGCGGTAGGCTACGTCGATCGTAATCCCCTGCTCCCGTTCGCTTTGCAACCCGTCTACAAGAAGCGCCAAATCGATTCTATCCCCCGTCGTCCCCGATTTTTTGCTATCACTTTTAATGCTTTCGAGCTGATCCTCAAAAATCATTTTGGAATCGTGTAAAAGTCTCCCGATTAAGGTGCTTTTACCGTCATCAACACTGCCGCACGTTATAAAACGCAACAGCTCTTTATGTTCGTGTGCCTGCAAATAGCTTTGAATATTTGAAGCTATCAAATCGCCCTGATGTGCCATTAAAAATATCCTTCAATTTTTTTCTTCTCCATGGAACCTGCTTGATCGGCATCGATCAAACGACCTTGTCTCTCACTCGTTTTGGTCAACAACATCTCCTGAATAATATCGGGAAGCGTCGCCGCATCGCTTGCAACCGCGCCCGTCAACGGATAACAGCCCAGCGTTCTAAAACGGACATTCTCAATAACAGGGATCTCCCCCTCTTCCAGAGGAAACCGCTCGTCATCCACCATTATTTTAACCCCGTCACGTTCGACCACAGCTCTTGGAGCAGCAAAATAAAGAGGAACAAGAGGAATTCCTTCAAGATAAATGTATTGCCAAATATCAAGCTCCGTCCAGTTGGACAACGGAAACACCCGTATGCTCTCTCCTTTATGTATTCGCCCATTGTAAATATTCCACAATTCAGGACGCTGTTTTTTAGGGTCCCATCGGTGGTTTTTGTCACGGAACGAGTAAATCCGCTCTTTGGCACGACTCTTTTCTTCATCCCGCCGCGCTCCGCCGAAAACGGCATCAAATTTATGCTCGTTCAACGCCTGCTTCAACCCCTCGGTTTTCATGATATCCGTGTAGACAGAACTCCCGTGAGTAAACGGGGTAACCCCTTTGGCAACCCCTTGCGGATTCACATGCGTCAACAACGTCAATCCCAGTTCTGCAATGCGTCGATCACGAAACTCGATCATCTCTTTAAATTTCCATGTCGTATCCACATGCAAAAGGGGAAACGGGAGCTTTGAGGGATAAAATGCCTTCAATGCCAAATGAAGCATCACCGAGGAATCTTTTCCGATTGAATAAAGCATTGCCGGATTCTCAAATTCGGCAATCACTTCACGCATAATATGGATCGATTCCGCTTCCAATACTTTAAGATGGGTAAGTCGTTCTTCAGTCATATTGTTTCCTTTAAAATTCATACAAATAACGCCCAATCCGCCAGATCTTCACGATCGGCATAGCAGTCGTCTCCGCATATTTGACGTAAAATTGCCCATAAAAATTCCATTATTCGCCTCCCCTTAGGTGCAATCCGCACTCTTTATGTTCAGGATTTTCCCACCACCATCGCCCGGCACGTACATCTTCTCCCTCTTTCACTGCACGCGTACACGGGGCACATCCGATACTCGGATATCCCAAATCATGCAATGCGTTATAAGGAAGTTTATTTTCCCTGATACGGTTCCAAACGTTTTCTTCACTCCACTCGATCAATAAATTTAGTTTAATCAATTCGTTTGCTTTGTCCCATTCAACCAGTCGCATCGTTTCACGCGTCTGGGATTGAGCCCGTCGCAATCCGGTAACCCAAACATCCAATCCTTTTAATGCCCTTTGCAGCGGAGCGATTTTACGAACATGGCAGCACATTTTTCGATTCTCGATACTCTCTCTCAATCCATAAATCCCTTGACGTTGATAAAGAGCTTCCATATCCGCAGTATTTGGAAAATAGACATCGATCTTGATGCCGTATTTTTTATTTGTCTGATCCATTACCGCATACGTCTCTTCTGGCAACCGTCCCGTATCGAGGGTAAAAATTTTGGCCTTTGGATTTTGACGCAGCAGCAAATCGGTCAAGACTTGATCTTCCGCTCCAAAACTCGTGGCCAATGCCATCTTCTCTTTGTAGGTTTGATTAAAATACGCCAATGTTTTCTCAATCGGTTCATTTTCAAACTTTTTGTTCAATAAATCAATTGTATTTTTCATCGTTACTCCTAAATTTGATAGTCATCTTTGACCACCTTCGTTCGTCCAAAATTTGTTGTGTCCCAAGCCCGTTCATGAAAATAATAAAGAATCATCTTCGTAAAAACTTCAATCGATCCGATTGAGACAGCCCAGATTAAATTTCCGGTTACAAAATAGGAAATAACCATCGTATCAATCGTCCCTATCGTTCGCCAGGAGACCGTCTTGATTGCGCTTCGATAATGTTTGTCTCTCATCTCACGTATTCTCCGCTCTAAACACTTGATCAAAATATAACGACTGAATATTCGTTCATGTATATTTGGCGGCAGTTTATCAAAAATTATTTTTTATTACATAGTTAACATAGCATATTGCTAATATATAAAAGAGTGAAAGAGATATTCAAAGAAGAGAATAGTTAAAAAGCAGTAACGTTAAATTTTCACAACAAATGTCATTGTTTTCGCAGAGCATTGTAGATGTTCTCTGCTATGGTGGTTTCGTATTCATTCAATGGCTTCGTGAGAACCTCTTCCCCATTTAAGAACACCATTCCTCCCAAATATCCCATAAAAAGCCCCAGTGCGCTAAAAAAATCTTGATCTTTTAAGTCTCCGCTTTGGACTCCATTGTCAAAAAATAGGGTCAATTCCGTTATAAAATCAGAAACACATATCATTCCGGTACAGGCCTTTGTGAATATTTCACGATTGGAAAGAAAAATACGTAAAAAATATTCAATAAGCTCAGGACGTTCCTGCGCAATCTGAAAATACATTTTGACTATCATGTCAATTTTTTCTCTTACCGATTTGTCCGACCTGTTAATTTCTCTTAATTTCTCGCCTAAAACGGAAGAAATGTACAGCATAATCTCTTTTGCAAGCTCATCTTTTGAAGAAAAATAATTGTAAAAGTTCCCGACGCTCATCCCTACTTTTTTAGCGATAGCCGGCATCGTTGTCGTATAAAACCCTTCCGTAGAAAAAAGTTTTAAAGCTATCTGCATAATGGATGTCTTACGATCCTCTTTTTTTGTCGGGGCAAGTTTTTCTGAAATATTCTCCATTTTTACTTCCTGTTGTTATTTTCCCATCTTCTCACTGTCAATCTCTATTACTGTATGAACATTGCCTCTGGGATAAAAATCCGCAACCACTTTTAAGCGTCTTGGCGCTATTTTATCCTCAAAAAGGCTGTAAATCTCGTTTGCACTGTTTTCATGTGAAATATGACGGTTTCTGAACGAATTAATGTACAGTTTGATGGCTTTGAGTTCTGCAACAAACTTATGGGGCGTATATTCGATCGTAATCGTCGCAAAATCGGGATATCCGCTGCGAGGGCATAGGCATGTAAATTCCGGTAAAGTTACTTTCACCACATAATCACGCTCGTGTGCATTGGGCCAAATTTCAAAATCTTTTTCGACGTCAAAATCGGCGACGATTTGTTCTCCGTATTTCATTTTTATTCCTTTACTGTAATTTTTCCGTGGAAATTGCCCTGACGATAGTTGATCTTTAGCCCTTGAACAATTTTATCACTCTCTTCATCTTCGATCATACTTATCCACGTTGCCGCACCGCACAGATGTGCAGAAACATTGAGTCCTTGAATGATATTTTGGTATTTTTCTTCTTTGATATGACGTGTATAAAGGGGATCAAACCGGACAAAATCAACTTCTATCTCTTTGAGATACATCATGGTCGTGTGATTGACCCCGTACTTGTCCAACGCTATCTTATACCCCACCGCACGATACTGCGCCACTTGTTCTTTGAAACGTTTGATTCGTGGACAATATTCTTTTTCATCCAGCATAATTATTACCTTGTTTTTTGCATCAGGATAACGCTGCAATAATTCGAGAGCATGCTGAAAAAACAAACCGTTACGCAGTGTAACCGAAAAGACATTCACAACATAAAGCATTGTATTTTCAGATGCCAAACGTACCGTTTGTTCCAGAATATTGCTCTCATGCTCTCGTATTTTTCCGATACGATTTAAAAAAGGGATGAAACGGCTTTGATGCATAAGAACCCCCTTTTCATTCACCAACTTAAACGATACCTCACTCATAGGCGTTTTATCACAACAAATAGTTTGCAATGCGATCGAGTAACGCCGTGCTTCAAGTGCTTCTAAAACCGATTTCTCAAGCTCATGGGGAATTATTTCATCGTGATCCGTAAAGGCCTTTTTCTCTTTATTTGCGTATTGCAGTTCATACAAACGCGTAACAATTTCTTGAGGCTGTTTTATATGTTTGGTATCCAGTAAAACCGCCGAAAGCTTAACCTCGATCTCATTGACCAGACTTTCATCATGTTTGGCTAAAAAAAGTTCAATTAAAACACTGTTTTTTTCTTTTTCCCCCGCCAAAAAAAGGATAAAATCGCCCCCCTTATAGCGGCAAAGCGGTAATTTTTTAATCTCTTTTTCATTGAAAAAATTATTGATCTGTGCGGCAGCGGCTTTGAGAACGTCATCTCCGTTTTTAACCCCATAGCGTTCATTGATCCCTGCGAGATTATCAATACTGATCATTGCCAATGTTCCGATCTTTCTTCCGGTCCAATTATTAAAACGGGTAAAAAAATATTCAGGGGTAAAAGTTTGGGCAACGGGTTCGGTAATGTGTTCGTGGCTGCTTTGATTAATAAGAAAAAAGAGAAAATAAACCGCCATTGCAAACAATAACAAAGCAAGAATAATGAGCGAGGCAAGGGTAGAATACGGTTGCGAAAAAAGAGCGTATAAAGCGATGATACTCATCAAAAAGATGGGAAAACCCATCCGCAGTGCCAACATAAAACGGTAAGAACGCTCTTTTTTCTCGGTATAGGTCATCTATGTATTAAATATCTAAATGCTTGACGTCTTTTGCATGCGTTTCGATGTAATTACGACGAGGCTCTACATCATCACCCATAAACAAACCAAACGACTCACTCGCAGATTCCGCGTCATCGACGGTAATACGAAGCAAAATACGATTTTCAGGCGTCATTGTGGTTTCCCATAATTGTTCCGGATTCATTTCACCGAGACCTTTGTAGCGTTGGATGTAAGACCCTTTTTTTGCATGATCGGTAACTTTGGTTAACAACTCCAACAAATCGCCCTCAAGCGGTAGATTCCAATCTTGTATCTTTTGAAAAATGTAATTGGCTTCGGCAAAATGCGGTGATGCAAACAGTTCATCATTGACGTGCAACTCTTCCAAACCCTCTTTGGTTTGAACAAACAGATGCATGTTTTCATCGTTGACGTTCTTAGAAAGAATGTTATTTCCTTTGGCATTCAAAAAATTCTCTACGTGTGTGTAAAGTTCTTTGAGCGGCAATCCTATAAGATCAGGATTTTCAATAAAATAACGGATGAGTTCTACAAGCGCGTACCGACGTTCTAGGGAATCAAGCGTACTGCGATAATGATCCACCATTTTAAAATACGAAACCAAATCATTGACACCGATGTTATCCACTTCAAGTGCCTCAATACCGTTTTCAATCAAAAACGCATTCATAACACGATCATCTTTGAAATAGATCTCTTTTTTACCCTTTTTATAACGGTACAAAGGAGGCTGCGCGAGGTATAAATAGCCGTTTTCAACCACTTTAGGCAAATAACGGAAAAAGAACGTGAGTAAAAGCGTTTGAATGTGACTACCATCGACATCAGCATCCGTCATAATGATAATTTTGTGGTAACGTAATTTTGCCTCGTTAAACTCTTCGCCGATTCCACAGCCCAACGCGGTTATCATATTTGTAATCTCTTCGGATTTTAAAATTTTGTCCAAACGAGATTTTTCAACGTTGAGAATTTTACCTTTGAGCGGCAAAATCGCTTGAAATACACGATCACGTCCCTGTTTTGCAGAACCGCCCGCAGAGTCCCCTTCCACGAGATACAGTTCACTGATGGCCGGATCTTTGCTTTGACAATCTGCGAGTTTTCCCGGCAGTGTTCCTACCGTCATCGCGTCTTTACGACGTGTTAATTCACGTGCTTTTTTAGCCGCTTCTCGTCCGCGTGCCGCCATGAGCGCTTTTTGAATAATGGCTTTGGCTTGGAGTGGGTTTTCTTCAAAATATTTGGTCAAACGCTCGTAGGTTATTTTTTGTACCAATGGACGTACATACGTATTTCCGAGTTTTCCTTTGGTTTGTCCTTCAAACTGTGGTTCAGGAACACGAACCGAAACAACACAAATAAGACCTTCTGAAACATCCTCACCTGAAAGAGGAATGTCTTTTTCTTTGGCATTTCCATTTTGTTTGTTGTAGTTCGCAATAACACGCGTCAAACCAGCACGGAAACCCGCCTCATGCGTACCGCCGTTTGGAGTATTGATGTTATTGACAAAAGTGTACATTTTTTCTTCATAGGTATCGTTATACATGATAGCGATGTCCATCTCGATGTCTTCGATTTTTTCATTGTATTCATACGGTGTAGCAATCACCGCTTTTTTATTCATATCGGTTACGAATTGGGTAATTCCACCTTCAAAATGATAGGTATTGTCCGCACCGTTACGCTCATCTTTAAATTTAATCGTAATACGTGGATTGAGATAGGCCAATTCTTTGAAACGTTTTGCCAAATAATCATAGTCAAACGTTATGGTTTCGGTAAAGATCGAAGGATCCGGTGAAAACTCGATCATCGTCCCTTTTTTGCGTGTGGTTCCGGTTATGGCCAAAGGTTCTTGGGGAATACCGCATTTAAAATCTTGTTCAAAACTTTGCCCTTCACGAAAAATGGTCATTTTTAAATCGCTACTCAGCGCATTAACAACCGATACCCCTACCCCGTGTAAACCACCGGACACTTTGTAAGTGTCTTTATCAAACTTTCCGCCCGCATGCAACACCGTCAATACAACCGTTGCCGCAGAAATTCCCTCCGTTGGATGAATGTCGGTTGGAATACCCCGTCCATTGTCACTTACAACCGCTGTACCATTTTTAGTAAGTGTTACACTGATGGTATCACAATGCCCTGCCATCGCTTCATCAATCGAGTTATCAACCACTTCGTAAATGAGGTGATGAAGTCCACGATGACCCGTATCACCGATATACATACCCGGACGTTTGCGAACGGCTTCAAGCCCTTTTAGGACTTTAATATTGCTGGCACCGTAATTTTCCATAAGTTCTCCCGCTATTTGCGTGTTTAATGGCTTTATTTTACCGCAATTTATCTAAAAATGAAGTCTTGTGAAAAATGAAAGAAGAAAGGTTCGTCATTCCGTGCTACGACACGGAATCTAAAAATATAAATGGATCCCGTATCAAGTACGGGATGACGAAGTTTTTCAAATGACGATTGGCATAACAATGGTTTTAAAGTTTCCTTCTTTGATAACAAAGGGTTGATTGGATTCATTGGCTTCCAGAGTAAATTCCGTACCGTTTATTTGCCCTAGAAAATCAAGAATGTATCGGCTGTTGATTGCCAGTATAAAAGGAGAATTAAATCCGTTTTCTATTTCTACGGCTGTTTTTGCTTCGATGTTATCATCGCTCAAACTTTCGAATAAAATAGAATCGCTTTGAAAGGTCAATTTCAAATCATTGGATATTGTCGTAATTTGCTTGATCGCGGTGATAATAGCCGCTTTTGGCAATGTTATCGAACGTGAGGCTTCTTTTGGAATGATACGGGTGTAATCGGGAAATTTACCATTGATAAGTTTGGTAAAAAATAGGGAGTCTTCTGATTTGATGATCAAATGGGTGTTATCGTAATAAATTTCTATGTTGTTTGAAAACAGCTTTTGTATTTCTACTATTGCTTTTTTAGGAACGATGATAGAGAGTTCATGATCGTTTTGACTTTCAATGTGTACCAATGCCAAACGTCGTGTATCGGTGGATACAAAGTTGATTTGATTGTTTTTAATATCGATGAGTGCACCGTTAAGTTCAAACTTTGGATTGTTGGTATCGGTTGCAGGGGTTATTTTTTTTAAAGAATCTATTAAAATTTGAGAATTGATTTCGATTTTTGGTTTTTCATCGGTAATGGGGAAGGCTGGAAACTCAGAGCTTTTATACGTTGGTAATTTAAAATTAGAACGTTTTTGTCGTATATGAAGATTTTCTTTTACCAGTTCAATTTCTATCTCTTCCTCTTTTAAAATACGAATAATGTCCAATAACTTTTTACCACTTGCCGTTACAGAGCCGGGTTCTATGACAGTTAATGCATTGGTTTGTATGGTTAATCCTATTTCATAATCGGTAGCTTTTGCACTGAGTGTTCTACCGTCGGTACTCAATAAAATATGAGAGGTAATTTGGGAGGTATCTTTTTTTTCTAGGAAAGGTTGTAAATGAAGTAAAATGTTTTCTAAAATGGATTTGTCAATGGTTATTTTCATAACGAGTTTCCTTTTTATATTTATATCTTAAATAGTTAATAGTTAGTAATAAGGGGGTGTGAATGTGTGAACAAGCACGTATTCCCTCTCACAGCTGGGATGAACAGGCGTGACCAAAGGGATTAGTTTCATTCACATCTATTCACTTATACCGGAGAATTATATCTTTTTTAAAAGCCCTTTACAATGAGAATTTTATTCAGAGGTCATTGTTGAAATTTTATTGGAAAGCTCATCTATTTTTACTTTGAAATCTTCATCATTTTTCATGAGTTCATTTATTTTTTTCATGGTATGACTAACGGCGGTATGATCTTTCATTCCAAAATACTGGGCAAGTTGAGGCATAGAATTAGGAGTAAGATTTCGGGAGAGATAAATAGCAATACGGCGCGCATAGACAATATTACTGTTGCGGCTTTTTGAGCGCATTTCACTCATTTTTACATTGAGTTCTTTGGAAACGATTTCCATAATGAGATCGGTGGTAATGTTATTGCGTTTTTCTGCCATTTGTTCTTTGAGAACATTACGGGCAAATTCTATGTTTACATCCACACCCATGAGCTGAGAATACGCATTGAGTTTTGAGAGGATTCCCTCGATTTCTCTGGTATTATTTTCGATAATGGTTGCAACGTAGTTAATAACTTCTTTGTCCAATTTAACACGGTTAATTTCACATTTTTTCTTGATGATTTCAATTTTTGTTTCGAGTTCAGGAGGTTGTATGTCCGCTACTAAACCCCATTCAAAACGGCTTTTTAGTCGCTCTTCCAACCCGGCAATTTTTTTTGGGTGTTTGTCTGAAGTAATAATGATTTGTTTGTTTTCATTACGTAGTGTTTCAAAAGTATGAAAAAATTCTTCTTGAATTTGATTTTTATTGCTTAAAAATTGTATGTCATCGATGAGCAGCAAATCGCATTTGCGATATTTGTCTTTGAATCTGTCCATTGTACGATTGCTGAGATGTCGGCTAAAATCGTTGAGAAACTGTTCAACAGAAGTATAAATAACGGTTTTGCCTTGTGTGAGCATTACGTTTCCCACGGCTTGCATCAAATGTGTTTTACCCAATCCGACGCCGCCGTAGATAAAAAGAGGATTATAAACAATTCCCGGTTTTTCACTGACGCTTTTGGCTGCTACGTAGGCGAAGTTATTGGAACCGCCAACGACAAAGTTTCCAAAGGTATAAGAGGGATTTAGTAGAGTGGTAGGGGGTTTATCGCTATGGGTTTGTACGGTAGGAGTTGATTGTTGGATGGATGTTACACTTTGAGATTTTACCAATATGGATACAGAAGGTTTCACACCGGTTTTTATTTCAAAAAGATGGGATATTTTATTGGCGTATTTGGTTTGTATCCAATTGGCGATTAAAAGGTTAGGAGCATTGTACACCGCGAGATTACTTTTTGATTCCTCTTCATTGTAAGAAAGCTGTTTAATGTAGCGCGTATAATCAATTTCATTTATTTCATTTTTGAGCATTTGGATAACCATACTGCCAATGTTATTCATTTTTTCTCCAAGACCATGTGAATAGTATTGGTAATAATACCTTTTTTTCCCTATAATTGGGGATATATTTGATGTGAATAAGTATTTAATGATAGGTGAATGGAGCGATTATGATAATTTTAGGTATTGACCCAGGTACGCGTAATTGTGGATATGCCCTTATTTCGCTTGATGGGCAAAAAATAAAATTGGTTGAAGCAGGGCTTATTAAAATAAAAAGTGAAGGGTTACAATATCAAATTCCGCAAGTAGCTGAAGCAATAGAACAACTTTTCTTAGTGCATAAAATCCAAGAAGTTGCTATGGAAGATATTTTTTACGCGCACAATCCGAAAACCGTTTTAAAATTAGCACAATTTCGTGGTGCCATAATGTTAAAACTTTTACAAGAACATGGTGAGTTTTCGGAATATACTGCTTTGCAGGTTAAAAAAGCACTCACAGGAAAAGCCAAAGCCGCAAAAGAACAAGTAGCATTTATGGTAAAGCAGATATTGGGAATTACCAAAGAGATCAAACCGTTGGACATCACCGACGCCATGGCAGTTGCAATCACACATGCACAAAGAGTAAAATTACAAAAGGATAAGGTAAAAAAAATAGTATAAGCGACCAACACACCAGGAAGGTCGCTAAGTTGGAAGTGTATCGGTACTCTCCTTATATTTTATACCTATTTTCTTCATTCATAATTTTTTTAAGCCTTTTGAAAATCACACCTAAAAATAAAATAAAAATAGAAAAAAATATACAATTTTTTTTAAAATGTTTCATATTCACACTGTGAGCGAAATGTGAATAAATGTTTCCAAAATCCCATTACCATTTCTATGAATTTTACTTATTTCAGAAATAATTTATCTAAATTCTAACTAAAATAATTTTGTTTATAAGGAGTGCAAAGTGCCTAAAATAGGGAGAATTATGAAAATTAAAAGAATTAGTAACACTTCAGTAATTTTTAAGAACCTGTTATAAAAAGTTATTCACATTTTAAAAACTTCATGGATGTAATAAATAGGTAATATTTCTGTAACATCACTGAAATAAACATAATTTACCATGCTATATAATAATTCTATTAAGGTAAATGTTATGGTAAGTGTTGAAATGCTTTTAAAAAAAGAACATCCCGGTTTATTTACGTATTCTGATTTGGTTTCTAAAATGGTGGTTGGATTGACGCGATTTTTAGTGCATGAAGATTCTATTAATCATTTTATGGAAGTGCATAAAAATAAAAGCGGTTTGGATTTTATTGATGCTGTTTTGCACCACTTGAATGTTTCGTATAAAGTCATTCATAGAGAGGTAGAAAATATACCGGCTATCGGAAAAGTGATTGTGGTTGCTAATCATCCTTTGGGAGCATTGGACGCGTTATCGTTGATCCAAATGATTTGCAGTGTTCGTCAAAATAAGAAAGTAAAAATTGTTGCCAATAAAATGCTCAGCGCAATACCACAGCTTAAAGAGTTTATTATCGGAGTTGATAATTTCAATGACAAACTTTCCCGCGATTCTCTGCGCCAAATTGATAAAGCACTTCAAAGCGAAGAAGTGGTCATTTTCTTCCCCAGCGGAGAAGTGTCACGCGTTGGATTGTTAGGGCAAAAAGAGGCAAATTGGAAAGGTGGTTTTATAAAGTTTGCAAAACGTAACAGTGCTCCAATCGTCCCTGTTTTTATCAAAGCCAAAAACAGTTCTCTTTTTTACGCGGCATCGTGGGTTTATAAACCGTTAGGAACCCTTTTGTTGGGGCATGAGATTTTTGCAGCACGCAATCAAATATTTGATTTTAGAGTAGGAGAGCTCATAAATGCAAAAATTCTTAATGATACCTCTATGAGTGAGCGACATCATGCTAAGCTCTTTCGTAAACACCTTCTGCGCCTCTCAAAAGGAAAAAACGGGATATTACCGACAGAATCCTCTATAGCGCATCCGGTATCGCGTCAAGAAATACGTCAAGAGCTTAAGCGCGGTGAACGTTTGGGTGAGACAAGCGATAGTAAGCAAATCTATTTGATAGAGCATGACAAAGCCCCTAACCTTATTAACGAGATAGGACGCCTGAGGGAGTATTCATTTCGTAAGGTAGGCGAGGGGAGTGGTAAACCAAGAGATATCGATGATTACGATCGTTATTACCATCATCTTGTATTGTGGGATGATGATGCGCTGGAGGTAGTAGGGGCTTATCGTATTGGTGAGTGTGGATGGATACTCTCATGGCTAGGTCGTGAGGGGCTGTATCTCAATGAGCTGTGCACCATGAACAATGCTTTCGATCCTATATTGGAAGATGCCATAGAGCTAGGGCGTAGTTTTGTTCAGCCGAAATACTGGGGAAGTCGTGCTCTGGATTATCTCTGGCAAGGTATTGGAGCCTATCTCGCCCACAATTTGCATATCAAGTACATGATTGGACCTGTCAGTATCTCTGGAAGCTATCCTAAGCATGCACAAGAAGCTCTTGTCTATTTCTATACCCAATATTACGGATCGGATCATCAGTATCTCAAAGCGCGATCCCCTTTTCATTTATCCGATCATGTCAATGCAGAGTTTGCTGAGATCTTTTTAGGGGTAGATTATGAACACGATTTTAGGGTTTTGAAGGATTATCTCAAAACGTTTGACGTTGCAGTACCTACATTGTTTAAACAATACAGCGAATTATGTGAGGCAGGAGGAGTGCGGTTTATTGATTTCGGAATTGATGTTGATTTTAACAATTGCATCGACGGTTACATTATGGTGGAAATTAGCCGTATCAAAGAGGCAAAGCGTAAGCGCTACATCAAAGAGGCGGCGTAGGGTCGCCTTTAATTTTCATCGCCTCATGACACGTAGTAATAAAGTCTTCTTTGGAAATGATATGGTAGTCCTCTCCTTTATAATTAAACTCCAGAGAATGCGCATGCAACAGGAGTCGTGTTGCTCCTCCCATTTCCAGCCTCTGATGAGGCGTTAAATCTTTATCTAAAAATCTTCGAATATCGTTTTCTTCCTGTCCGTAAATAGGGTCGCCAACAATGGGATGTTTCACGTGAAACAAATGAACACGGATCTGATGTGTCCGACCGGTGAAGGGGGATGCCTCAACAAGCGTCATATTAAGTTCAGGAAAATATTTGATTGGCTTGATAAAGGTGCGAGACGCTTTACCATCAGGATGAACTTTTACGACCATACGTACAAGCGTATCCGTATCTTCGCGGCGCAAAAGAGGTTCTTGTATGTCCAACTCCTCTTTTAAGTGACCATGAACCATTGCTAAATAGCGTTTGGTTATTTGACGATTCTCAAATAATAATTTTAAAACCGTTTCACTCTCTTTGTTACGAGAAGCCAACACAAGACCGCTGGTTTCTTGATCAATTCTATGGGCTATGTTAGCATCTGAACCAAATTCGTGTTTTATTTCATCGCTGAGAGAATACGGAGTTTTACGACTTTGTGGATGAACCAACACCCCGCTTGGTTTGTCGTAAACGGCGAAATCCGATTCTACAAACATTGCCGTTATTCCTTGGGAAAGTGGCTCGAAGATAAGAAAATCAAAGTCGCCCTCAATGTATCCTGCTTGATTGCTCATAACAATTCCATTTTGTGTTAGCCTGCCTTTGGCAAGCAGGCGCTGTGATTCAGGATAAGAAAGACCAAGCTCTCGGATTAAAAAGATAAAAGCTTTTTCACGAACAGGGGCATGGAGTTTTTTGATGACGAAGGGCAAAATATATTCCTTTGTAAGGGAGGGTTGGATAAACTAAAACCATAATATCCAACGCAAATGGTATACGTATTTTAGCACATTCAAGGAATAAAAATGGTTGAACGTTACGCACGAGAAGAGATGAAATCAAAATGGACAATGCAGGCAAAATATCAAGCATGGCTGGATGTTGAGATCGCGGCAGTAAAAGCATGGAATCGTTTGGGACTCATTCCAAGTGAAGATGCCGATAAGATTGTGAAAAATGCAGGCTTTAACATTGATCGTATTGATGAGATCGAAGCGGTGACCAAACATGACCTCATTGCCTTTACCACATCGGTATCCGAATCATTGGGCGAGGAGAGTCGATGGTTCCATTATGGGATGACTTCATCCGATACGGTAGATACAGCGGTTGCCCTACAGATGCGTGATTCGCTGAGTTTAATTATTGAAGATGTAAAAATGGTTATGGAATCAATCAAGACCAGAGCGATCGAACACAAGATGACGTTGATGGTGGGACGCTCGCACGGTATCCATGGTGAGCCTATTACCTTTGGGTTGGTGTTGGCCGTATGGTACGATGAAATGGCGCGCCATCTTACAAACCTTGAACAAACCATGGACGTTATCGCTGTGGGTCAAGTTTCGGGAGCGATGGGTAATTTTGCTCATGCGCCCTTAGAACTTGAAGAATACGCGTGTGAAGCGTTAGGCCTCAAAGCAGCTCCGGCATCTAATCAAGTCATACAGCGTGATCGTTATGCACAACTTGCTAGTGCGTTAGCGCTTATGGCAAGCTCAATCGAAAAGTTTGCGGTACAAATACGTCACTGGCAGCGCACCGAAGTGTATGAGTGTGAAGAGTATTTTTCTGTAGGACAAAAAGGTTCATCGGCTATGCCACATAAGCGTAATCCTATTCTGACTGAAAACATCACCGGACTTGCACGTATGGTACGCTCGTACGTTATCCCTGCAATGGAAAACGTCGCGTTATGGCATGAACGTGATATCTCCCATAGCTCAACGGAACGTTTTTGGCTTCCGGATTCTTTTATCACTTCGGACTTTATGCTCAACCGTTTTAATGGTGTTATAGCCAAGCTCGTGGTTTATCCCCAGAACATGATGCGCAATCTCAATCTAACGGGCGGTTTGGTTTTCTCTCAGCGCGTGCTGTTGGAGCTACCGCTCAAAGGGGTAAGTCGTGAGGATGCGTATCGCATCGTACAGCGCAATGCCATGAAAGTGTGGGAAGGATTACAGCAGGGTAAAAGTGCTACCAACGAAAAAGGGGAAAGTCTTTATTTACAATATCTCTTGGACGATGAAGAATTACGAAAAAGTTTAAGCGAAGAAGCCATACGCGAATGTTTCAATTTTGACTACTACACTAAAAATGTAGACAATATTTTTAATCGTGTGTTTAAATAATTTTAGAGAAAAAAAGATTAAGTTGCACTAAGAAAAACTAAAATATAATATGCCTCTTTAGAGCTAAGGACAGATAAATATGCTAACTATACTCAAACGAAATGGTCGACGGGAGCCGTTGGATATTACTAAAATACAAAAATATACTTCTGCAGCTGTAAAAGGTTTGATCAATGTATCTCAGAGTGAACTTGAGGTTGATGCCCAAATTCAATTTCGTGATGGTATTACGAGTAATGAGATTCAGCACACGCTGATCAAAACAGCGGTGGATAAGATTGATATTGACAGTCCAAATTGGACCTTTGTGGCATCACGCCTTTTTCTCTATGATTTGTATCACCGCGTTAACGGATTTACGGGCTATGGGACATTGCAACAGTATTTTGAGCGATGCGAGGGTGAGGGGCGTATTCTTTTAGGATTACGCGAGAAATACGATTTGTCAGAGTTGGATGCCTACATCGTTGCCGATCGTGACCTAGAATTTAATTACTTGGGCGTTAAAACGCTTTATGATCGTTATTTGATCAAAGATCGCAACGGTGACCCGATCGAACTTCCACAGCACATGTTTATGGCCATAGCCATGTTTTTGGCGCAAAATGAATCCGATGCGATGGGATGGGCCAAAAAATTTTACGACATGCTCTCAAAATTTGAAGTGATGTTGGCAACACCTACGCTCTCAAATGCACGCACTACCCGTCATCAGCTCAGTTCATGCTATATTGGCTCTAGCCCTGATAACATCGAAGGGATTTTTGATAGCTACAAAGAGATGGCATTGCTCTCCAAGTTTGGCGGCGGGATCGGTTGGGACTGGACGAGAGTACGCGCCATGGGATCGTTTATCGATGGTCACAAAAATGCAGCGGGCGGAACCGTTCCTTTCTTGAAAATCACCAACGATATTGCGATCGCAGTAGATCAGTTAGGGACGCGCAAGGGTGCTATTGCTGTTTATTTAGAGCCATGGCATATGGACATCAAGGATTTCTTGGACATCAAGAAAAACTCTGGGGAAGAGCGTCGCCGTGCGCACGATTTGTTTCCGGCGCTTTGGATAAACGACATGTTTATGAAGCGCGTTGTGGATGATGGTATCTGGACGATGTTTGATCCTTTTGACGTCAAAGAGTTAACGGAATTGTACGGTGATGCGTTTGAAAAACGTTACGTAGAGCTAGAGCAAGATGCGAGCATTGTCAAAGAACACACCAAGGCAAAAGATCTTTGGAAAAAGATATTAACGAGTTATTTTGAATCCGGCAGCCCCTTCTTGTGTTTCAAAGACAGCGCCAATCGCGCAAACCCCAATGACCATTACGGCATTATCCGTAGCTCGAACTTGTGCACAGAGATTTTTCAAAACACGCAACCAAATCACTATCTCATTAAGATCAAATACGAAGACGGCACGTTTGTAACGTATGAAGAAGATGAGATTGTTAAGGTGGACAGCGGAATTGAAAAACCTGCCAATAAAGTAACGGCACTGGATTCTCTGGGCGGACGTCCTGTTTACATTGTTGAAAAAGAAAAAGTAGACGGAGCAACGGCTGTTTGTAATTTGGGTTCGGTCAATTTATCACGCATACATACCAAAGAAGACATTGATCGTATCGTTCCCGTTGCTATTCGTGCGCTGGATAATGTTATTGATTTGAACTTTTATCCACTGGAAAAAGTAAAACGTACTAACATGCGTAGCCGTGCGATTGGCTTGGGTGTTATGGGTGAAGCAGAGATGCTTGCGGGACAGAAGATTGTATGGGGAAGTCAAGAACATTTTGACAAGATCGATGAGATCATGGAAGCCGTTAGCTATAACGCCATCAAAGCATCCTCGGATTTGGCGGTTGAAAAAGGATCGTATGCCGAGTATGTAGGTTCAAAATGGAATCGTGGAAT
>JAUPLR010000118.1 GCA_030836825.1 Campylobacterota bacterium | reverse complement strand
CTCACAGCCAATGTGATGAAGGGGGATGCCGAAGAGTTTGCCGCCGCAGGAATGAACGATTATCTCGCAAAACCATTGGTATACGAGGAACTGCATCGGGTGTTAATGCGTTATTCAACCACAAAGGAGTCACACAATGAGCAATGAAACACAACACGTACAAGAGTTTGAAGAGGTGCTCACCAACCTCAAAGAAATGTTACATCTCACCGATGAGATTATGATGAGACTGTATGCTACCTTTTTTGAAACGGTGGCCGTCACTTTGCAGACGCTTGAGGATGCCATTGAGGCAGAGGATTATGAGGCAATCAAATTGCATGCACACTCGATCAAGGGGAGCTCCTCTTCCTTGTGCTATAGCACCATCAGCGAAGTTGCCCAGACGATTGAAAAAAAAGCGGGAGCAAAAGAGAACTATGCGTATGAAAACGCATTCAGGGAGCTTGCCGCACGCTTTGATGCCGCACAACACACGTACGCGTTATGGACACACAATAGAAGTTAAGCGTACAGACGTTAAAATTCGGTCAATAAGAATAGTTTATACGAACCTCTTCCAAAAAAAAGGAATTTATTCATGAAAATGAGCATCAAAACAAGATTGCTTCTTATGGTAATCATACCTACTCTCTTTATCTTGGCTTTTGCCATAGATAAGATGAACAATGCTTTGGCGGAAATGAAAAGCCTTGAAACGGCCAAAAGCCGTATGCATGAGGTTGAAGCCCTCTCAGAAGTTGTCCATCTTATGCAAAAAGAGCGCGGACTGAGCGTTGGGTTTGTCGCAAGTAGCGGGGCAAAAAACGCAAGTGCCATAAAAGAGATACGAAGCAAAGTTGATGGCGCAGTGGCGGAGGCAAAAAGCGTCTACGCATCGACGCAAGGGGATGAGAGTTTGTTCCAAAATCTCAGCGAACTCTCTCAGAAAAGATCCGCAGTCGATGCGCTTTCGATAAGCGGACCGCAAACGGGAGCCTACTACTCAAAAACCATTGTTTCATTGATAGAAACGTTGACTACGGTACCTGCGCACATGACCAACCAAGAATCTCGTAACATTATTCAAGCCTGCACCCATCTTTCGTCGATCAAAGAGCAGTTAGGACAAACCAGAGCGAACCTCAACGGGGCGTTTGCCAAAGATGCTTTTATGGACGATACCTATTTCAAATTTGGCAGCAGTTTTGGCGCCTACACGATAAATTTTCGCAAATTTGAAAGCCTTGCAACGCCGTCCATCAAAGAATTTCTAAACACCACCTACAAGGGCGGTGCGGTAGATAAAACCATGTCCATGATTGAGATAGCCAAGAAAAAAGGGATGAGCGGCGGCTTTGGGGTAGACCCGGACGAATGGTTTACCAACGTAACGGCGTCCATAGAGTTGCTTAGAGAGGTTGAGGTTAAGCTTCACAAAGAGGCGAGAGAATTAATAGAATTCGAAATCGACCATGAGAACTCGCATCTCATAGAGCTTGGAGCGATGCTGGCTTTTGGCATCATTGCTTTTGTTGCGTTTTTGATCTACTTCATAAGAGTCTCTATCTCTGTTCCGTTGGATAATTTAAAAGCGACCCTTTTAAAAATTAGCACAACCAAAGATCTAACGCTCAAAGCGGATGAAAATGTACCGCAAGAGTTATCTCAAATGGCGCATGGACTTAATGAGCTTATCGCTTCCCTCAAAGGGCTCATTGAAACAGCAAAGCAAGACTCATCGGAAAATGCGTCTATTTCGCATCAGCTCTCGACAACCGCGGCTGGTGTTGGCGCCAACGTTGAAAAATCAGTAGCGGTCATCAAACAAGCAACCCAAAAAGCAAACGAAATAAAAAGTGAAATTGTTGCAGCGATCAGGGATGCTCAAGAGAGTAAAAAAGACATCGTAAAAGCAAATGACAATCTTAGTACCGCAAGAGGCGACATCGCTTCTCTGACGTTGAGAGTCCAACAAAGTACCGAACTTGAAGTTGAATTGGCACACAAAATGGACGCACTCTCAAATGAAGCCAATGCGGTAAAAAGTGTTCTTGTCGTTATTTCAGACATTGCCGACCAAACAAACCTTTTAGCCCTCAATGCGGCAATCGAAGCAGCCAGAGCGGGAGAACACGGACGCGGGTTTGCGGTAGTTGCGGATGAGGTGCGAAAACTCGCAGAGAGAACGCAAAAATCACTCACAGAAATCAATGCGACCATCAACATCATCGTGCAGTCTATTGTCGAGGTAAGCGCACAAATGAACGCTAACGCAGAAGAAGTGCAAGAACTTGAAAATGTTTCCGTACAAGTAGAATCAAAAATCAATACAAGCGTAGGCATTGTACTAGAGGCAGTAAAAGCGAGCGACAAAACGGTAACGGACTTTGAAGAGACAGGAAAAAATGTAGAATACATCGTTACGCAAGTCTCTGAGATCAATGAAATCTCTTCACAAAACGCAAGAAATGTAGAAGAAATAGCCGCCGCAGCTGACCATCTAAACTCTATGACCAGCGATCTGCACGCAAAACTTGAAACATTCCGCACTTAAAAAATTTGTCCTCATCGGTGCCTCTACGGGGGGACCGGGACAAATTGAAAAAATCATTAACGCGCTGAAGCCTATGCGCTCAACTTGCGTCGTTATCGCACAACATATGACGGATAGCTTTATACCGAGTTTTACAAACAGACTCAACGCGAAGAGCCACAACCCAATCCGTATGGCAGAAAACAAGGCTCCCTTGGAAGTGGGCACCGTTTATATTTGCAGCGGATGCACGCAGATTATAAAGCAAAGGTCGCACCTCTTTTTTGCACGGGAAGCCTCCCCAAAAGATGGGTACAATCCCAATATTGATCTTCTTTTTAACTCCTTTTCAAATCTTGCAAAGGAGATTGAAACGTTGGGGGTCATTCTCACGGGAATAGGGGAAGATGGAGTAGACGGATGCAATAATCTAAGCCTTAATGGGGCAAAATGCATAACTGAAAACGAGCACAGCGCCATTGTCGATGGAATGCCCCTGCGCGCAAGGACGGTCATCGCAAACATCAAAGCAACGGATATGAGGCATATCATACAAGAAATCAAGGAGTTTTGCGAATAATGTTTGGTCTTTTCAAAAAAAGTCTTGAGGTTCAAGACGTTCCGGTTCAAGAGAAGCAGGACTATTCAGACGTTTCAGCCATTGCGGAATATTTTAAAAGCGAAACGGGCGTAACTTTTGATGAACAGGTGAGTATTTTAAAAAATAAGGTTACTACTTTTTGTAAACAAAGAGATATCAACTCTTTCAATACGCTTTTAGCGCTTATCAAAAAAGAGAAGCAAACAAAGCAAGAGCTAATAGATCATCTCACAACCAATGAAACCTTCTTTTACAGAGAGTTTAAACAAATTGAAGAGCTGAGTGTGCTTGTAAAAAAGAGCACACGACACGTGGAAATACTTTGCGCACCCTCTGCAACGGGAGAAGAACCCTATTCCATCGCAATCGCTTTGTTAGAGGCGGGCGTGCCTCACGGCAGTTTCAATATTGTAGGGATAGACATAAACTCAGAGGCCATAAAAAAGGCAGAAGAAGCCGTATACAGAGAAAAAAGTGTCCGAAACCTCACCCCTGAAATTATAAGCAAATATTTTACGCATAATGGTGACAAATACAGTTTAAACAACAGCGTCAAGTCCCTTGTGCGCTTCAAGCTAACAAATCTTTTTGACCCGTCCTTCAAAAATATAGGCAAATTTGATTTTGTATTTTCAAGAAATATGCTTATCTATTTCGACAAAGAGACAAGACTAAGGGCAAAAACCATCCTAGAAAATATGCGCAAGAGTGACGAAAACGAAGTCTTTTTTGGACACGCCGATTTGTTTTAGTAAAAGCGCAAACTGTTTGCGGGAGATGAACCATTTATAAAACATAAGTTGATAAACAATCGTTTAAAAGGTATAATTGTACAAATAGACAAAAGGGGTGAAGATGAACATTTCAGCAACTCAACTTAAACAACAATCTCATCTGCTTGATCATGTTAAAGAAGAAGATATCATTATTACTAAACGCGAGAAGCCTTTCGCTGTTGTAATTGATATCGAAAGATATCGAATCCTTATGAAAGAAGCCGAAGCAGGTAAAATTGAACAAAAGCTTACCGCTTTGTCTGGGCTTGGTTCATTTTCATTGGGCGGGAAAGACTTTAATGATTTAAAAACAGAGATGGGTAATGGCTAAATATTTTTTAGATGCGAATATTATCCTCGATTTGATCGATAGTGATCGCGGTAATATCACTCTAACGCGTGAATTTGTGAAAGAGGCTATAGTAGAGAGAAATGAGCTATGTACCAGTTGTGATATTTTTACAACGGTTTATTATGTAGCATCCAAAAAACTATCTTCTAAGAATATTATTGCGGAACTTGAAAAGTTATTGACCTTTATCGATGTGGTTGCTATTGATATCGATACCATCAAAGAGGCGATGGGTCTCATGGGGGACAAAGATGATTTTGAGGATATGCTCCAATATGTTTGCGCTCTTCGTAGCCATAGCAGTTTGATTGTAACGAATGACAAAAATTTTTATCGTGGTGAGATTGAATTACGTTCTTTAAAATAGGAATTGTTGAATGGGAGTGTCAAAATTATATGTGTACCCTTGAAGTTTTTCAATAAAGTTTCCCATAAGTTTCACACTTTCTTTTCAACTATCGGGTTCTATCGACTGACGCCTTAATGATGAATTGACACTTTTAAAACTATTGTTAGCCGTTAACCGCATACTCACCCAAAGTTTTGTATAATCAACAAACATTAAATTAGAAGGGAGTTAGGCGATGATTGATATCGAAGTAGTCAAAGATGAAATCGTTGAGAGATTAAAATCGCTTAACCCCGATAAAATCATTCTGTTTGGCAGTTATGCGTATGGGAAACCTACTGAGGATAGTGACATTGATTTGTTTTTAGTGAAAGATACCGATGATAGAAATTATGAAGCAGATGCGATGATGAAGCTCAGAGATTTAATCCGTAAGTATCACATCGGATTCGATATTTTATCGGCATCGAATAACTTCATTAAAAGTCGAGAAGATGCTTTCTATAAGGTCGATATTTTAGAAAGAGGGAGGATTATTTATGAATAAAACTGCCGCCACTGAATGGTTAGCCCACTCTTACCATGATTTAAATGGAGCTATTTTGCTCTACGAAGCATCCCACTTTACAGATACTATCAGTTATGTGCTACATCAATCCATTGAAAAATCACTCAAATCATTAATCGCTTTCACATAAGATCATTACATAATCTTAATTATATTTAAGTTTTGATGGAATAGAAAACATACATAAACCATATTTTTAAACAATGTATTGATTAATATGAATTAAGAATGTATAATATTCTCATGAATATATATCAACTAAAAAAGCTGATCGGTCTTAATGTTTTTACAACAGAGATGATCAAGCCTATCTTAGAACAAGAGTATGAGCAACCTATCATTAAAATCAATACTATGGTTAAAAAAGGAGAATTAATACGTCTTAAACGGAGCGTTTATGCTCTAGGTTCAGAGTATAGAGATCATCCTCTTAATATGATAGCCGTTGCAAATATCCTTCATAAACCCTCTTATGTATCGTATGAATATGCATTATCTTATCATGGATTGATACCAGAACGGGTATACACTGTTACATCGGCTACAACATACCGCTCAGAAGAAT
>JAUPLR010000117.1 GCA_030836825.1 Campylobacterota bacterium | reverse complement strand
TTTGATGGCAAGATCGCTCGTAAATACAAATTATCCAATGAATTCGGCGTACAGCTCGACTCTTTTGCCGATTTTTTATCGTTTGTACTGGTCCCAACATTTTTGATTTTTCAAGCAGTCTACTCGACGCTTGAAGGGGTAGCTTTGGTAGCGGTTGCTATTGGGTCTATCTATTATGTCATCAGCGGCCTTCGACGCCTTATCCAGTTTAACATCGACGCAAACGCAGGAGAAGTCACCAAATATTTTACCGGCGTACCGACACCGCTGGGAGCAATATTTCTATGGCTCACCTATCTAAGCGCTCCATGGATTACATGGATGGGCGTATTGGCGCTTATGATTTTTATCGGAACTTTGCTCAATTCGAAAGTAAAAATTCCTCATCCATAAAAGTGAAATAGGCTTTTAACCATACGCATTTTTTCGATGCCGAAGATCGATGACAACAACAATAACTTTCCCATCATCTATAAGATAAAAAAGACGATAATCACCGAGGCGGTATCGGTAATACCCCTCAAATTCCCCTTTGAGCTTTTTGATATTCGTTCCATAGTATGGATTTTGTTTCAATTGTGGATAGACGATATTGGTAATTTTCGTATACAGTTTTTTGTCGATAGCAACTTTGACTTTTTCAAAGCTTTTCGTTTCAGCAATCGAAAACTCAGACAATCGTATAGTCCCCGTTTTTCGCTTCATCAAATCCGCGTTTAAGATTTTGAACCAACTCTTTATCCGCCATTATCTCAGCCATTTCTGTATTATCAACGTATTGAGAAGAGGAAAGATACTGCATCGTCGCAAACTCTATAAAGTTTGAAATATTTCTACGCTCACCTGAAGCCGCAAGCGAAATCATTTGATAAACCAAGTCATCGACTCTCATAGTTACTGTTTTCATAACAGCTCCTTTTTATTCATAATAAAACGATTATATTCAATTTTATTCACAATTGTCAATTCAAAAGTAAAAATTCCTCATCCGTAACCGTATCGATCAACGACTCAGGAAGTGCCTTTTTAGGCTTTAGTCCCAATTTACGCATACTCTCCGCTCTTCGGATCAGATTCCCTTTTCCCGTAGAGAGCTTGTTCATCGCCCCCTCATAACTTTTTTGCGTTTTGGCAATCGAGTCTCCGATTTTCTCCATATCCTCCACAAACGCGACGAGTTTTTCATACAGCGCTTCGGCAGATGCCGCGATCTCTTTGGCATTGCGCTCTTGGTACTCGCTTCTCCAGATGTGTTCTATGGTACGAAGCGTTACGAGAAGCGTCGAGGGAGAAACAACGACAATATTTTGTTCGTATGCCGTTTTGAAAAAGGTATTATCCTGCTCCAACGCCAGCAAAAAAGCCCCCTCTATGGGCATAAAGAGCAATACAAAATCAAGGGTTTTAACACCGCTAAGCTGTTCATACCGTTTTTGACTCAACCCTTTGATGTGTCCGTGGATAGAGATGAGATGCTGTTTAAGGGCATGTGCGCGTGATTCATCATCGGTCGCACGGACAAATGCCTCATACGCCACCAAAGAGACTTTAGAATCGATAATAATGTCTTTGTTTTGCGGTAGATGGACGATCACATCAGGGCGGTATTTTTTACCCTCTTGCCCCTCTAACGTATTTTGAATATCGTACTCATGCCCCTCACGCAATCCGGATTCTTCGAGAATACGCTCCAGTACGATCTCTCCCCAGTTCCCCTGCGTTTTGTTCTCCCCTTTGAGGGCATTGGTGAGATTGATCGCATCTTCGCTTAGACGCTCATTGAGCGATTTCAGACGAATAATCTCATCTTTGATACTCTGGCGCTCTTTGGCATCGTGTAAAAAACGCTCTTCGCTTTGTTTGGAAAAATTGGTAATCTGTTCCCGAAAAGGCTTTAACAACAAATCAAGCCCCTTGGTGTGCGCCTCATCAAATGTTTTGGACTTTTGTTCAAAAATCTGTGTTGCCAGATGTTCAAACTGCGCCCTCATCTGCGCTTTTGCTTCGTCCAAGAGGCGAATTTTTTCTTCAAAACCACGTGCTGATTCTTCATGACGCGTATGCAATACGGCGTAATCACGTTCCAAAGCAGTGCATTCATTGCGTTTGTTCTCAAGTTTAGCATCACTTTGCATTCGTAAAGCATGTTCTTGATTTAGCAGTTCTTGAATCTGTATCGCTTTGGATTGCAACAGTGCAAATTCCTGACGCGACTGATTCCAAAGCCATCCCAGTGTTCCAGCGGCAACGATGCCCATAAGTGTCGTTAGTTCATATATCATGGTGACGATTATAGCCAATCCACACTAAGAGGTAAAAAAGATGGCATTTTGTACAATAAGCTCATGAAACTTTTTTTTCTATGGCTCCTATTTGCACTCTGCGCACCCGCTGAAGAGATCAACGGCTACGCAACCGTAGGAATGGTATCTACCCATTTCAAAACCAATGACGGGGAACCGTATAATGAAGAACACAAAGCATTTGGGGCGGAACTCATGCTGGATCAACAATACATCTTGGCGTATTTGCATTTCGTCAATTCACGGGACAAAGTAACCGATATCGCAGCCATCGGCTATCGGTATGATGTGATTGGTCCGTTTGGAATATCCGGCATTTTAGGATACCAAAAGGGGTATTGTCTGGAGGGATTCCAGTCCTCCGTAGAGTGTACTGAGGGAAAAGACAACAGCGGATTTGCCTTTATGCCGATGCTTTATTACAAACACGATTACTTCACCCTCGATCTCATCACACAAGGAACCGTACTAGCCTTAAAGCTCAACATCAAACTCTTTTGAAGCAGATATTTATCAGCACCCCACCATCTCTATACAATCTTCCCCTTTGGGGATCAAACACAAAAACACATACGCTTCATCACCGATCGTCTCATAGCTGTGCGCCTCACCAGAGGGGATAAATAAGACATCACCTGCACGCGCTTCAAATGTTTGATCTCCGCAGCGAACACTGGCTCGACCTGAGAGAACATACTGCTCATGTTCAACGGCATTGGTATGATACGGCATAAATCCACCTGCATCAATGGTAAAACAGCGCATCGCGAAATTGGGAGCCTCCGCAAGCGAAAGCAACGTTTGCATGCTCACCCCACGCCCAGCTTTTTGTTCAATCGATTCAATCGTACTTATTTTTTTATGTATCATCATTTATCCTTTTTTAGCTGTTGCATTATTCCATAATTTGCCCCCGCTTGACAACCCTATGATGGATTGTCTATAATGTCGACATACATACATTGCCGTGTTTGCAACCGCATCTCTCACACTCAAAATCTACATACAGACTAAGGCTTCTTTCATAATGAGCGAAAACGTAAAAAACCCTACTCCTCGAAATAACTCCAAAAACCGTACCCATACCCCCGTAGATGGATTCACCATTGAAGCCCTTCGCACCAAGTCTCTCGAAGAGTTACTTGCCATTGCAAGCGCATTGAGCGTCGAAGATCCAAACGAGCTTAAACGCCAAGATTTGATCTTCGAGATTCTCAAAACGCAAGTGCAGCAAGGTGGATTTATCCTCTTTACGGGTATTTTGGAAATTATGCAAGACGGTTACGGTTTCTTACGCGCCATTGACCAAGGGTTTAGTGATTCAATGCACGATGCCTACGTTTCCAGCACGCAAATCCGCCGTTTTGCTCTACGTAACGGAGATATTGTCACAGGACAAGTACGCGCACCCAAAGACCAAGAGCGCTATTACGCTCTTCTCAAGGTCGAAGCGATCAACTACCTTCCACCCGAGGAGTCCAAAAAACGGCCTCTCTTTGAGAACCTTACTCCGCTTTATGCACTCGAACAAATCAAACTCGAATACAATGCGACCAAGCTTACGGGACGCATGATGGATCTTTTCTCCCCCGTGGGAAAAGGACAGCGCGGACTCATCGTAGCACCTCCACGTTCCGGTAAAACAGAGCTTATGAAAGAGATCGCACACGGGATTACCAACAATCATCCTGAAATCGAGCTCATGGTCTTACTCGTCGATGAACGTCCTGAAGAAGTGACCGATATGGAGCGCTCCGTCAAGGGCGAAGTCTACAGTTCAACGTTTGACGAACCTGCGAAAAACCACGTCAAAGTGGCTGAAATGGTGATCGAACGGGCAAAACGTCGCGTAGAGCTAGGAAAGGATGTCGTTATTCTCCTCGATTCTATCACCCGTTTGGCACGTGCGTACAATACCGTCACCCCCTCCAGCGGAAAGGTCCTTTCAGGAGGCGTGGACGCGAACGCTCTGCACAAACCCAAACGTTTTTTTGGTGCGGCACGTAACATCGAAAATGGCGGAAGCTTAACGATCATCGCTACTGCGCTCGTCGAAACCGGCAGTAAAATGGACGAAGTCATTTTTGAAGAATTCAAAGGTACGGGAAATTCCGAAGTGGTTCTCAGCCGTAAAATCTCTGAGCGTCGTATCTATCCTGCTATCGATATTCTCAAATCTGGAACACGCAAAGAAGAGCTTCTTATCGGTGCAGACGTTTTGCAAAAGGTCTTTATTTTGCGTTCGATGCTGCATAAACAAGAAGACGAAGTCGAAGCACTGCGCTTCCTTTATAATACAATGCACAAAAGCAAAAGCAACGCTGAATTCCTTGACAGCATGAACGAGTCGACCAAATAAAATGCGCGTAGGGGTCTTTGACAGCGGCGTTGGAGGCTTAAGTGTCGTTAAATCGTTGCTTGAGCACAAACTCTTTGAAGAGATCATCTATTTTGGTGATACCGCACGTGTCCCCTATGGGGTCAAAGATCAAAACACCATCATCCGCTACTCCCTCGAAGCCCTCGAATTTTTCAAAAATTTTGAAATCGATTTGCTCATTACCGCATGCAATACCGTAAGCGCCTATGCCCTAAACGAAATGCGTTTACACAGTGAATGCGACGTCATCGGGGTAGTTGATCCTGGCGTGCTTGCTCTCAAAAATGCAGCTCCCGATACCGATGCCGATATTTTAATCCTCGGCACCAAAGCAACCGTTAAATCCCAAGCCTACGAAAAGGGTCTCCAAGAACTTGGTTACCACCATCTCAGTGCCATTGCCACCACCTTACTCGTTCCCATAGTAGAAGAGGGTTTGTACGATGGAGAGATACTGCAAAGTACCTTGCATCACTATTTCAAAGACCTTGCCAAAGCCCCCGATGCCGTTATTCTGGGATGCACCCATTTTCCTCTCGTTGCTGATGCCATTCATACCTATTTTGAGGGAAAAAGCACCCTGATCCACTCCGGTGAAGCAATTGTTGAATATCTCGAAAAGCACTACGATTTCTCACAGCGTTTTGAACATACGCAGCTGAAATTTTTTGCCTCTGAAAATCCGGAGGGGTTACGCAAAACCGCCCGCCAGTGGCTAGGAGAAAATACATGAGTCAAACATCCGAAGTCTTAGCGCTCAAATACCGCCCACGTCGTTTTGAAGAACTGATCGGTCAAGAGAGCATCTCCCAAACCCTTTCGCTGGCACTGGACAGCAAGCGTCTCTCTCACGCCTATCTTTTCTCCGGACTGCGCGGTTCTGGAAAAACCTCTACGGCACGGATTTTAGCCAAATCCCTCATGTGTGATGAAGGCCCAACTTCTGCTCCGTGTGATGTGTGCTCCCACTGCATGATGGCCAATGAAGCGCGTCACATTGATATCATCGAAATGGATGCCGCATCGAGTCGTAAAATCGACGACATACGTGATTTGATCGAGCATACCAAATACCGCCCTGCCGCGGGTCGATACAAAATTTTCATCATCGATGAAGTGCACATGCTCACCAAAGAGGCACACAATGCTCTGCTCAAAACCCTCGAAGAGCCGCCCCAGTACGTCAAATTCATCCTTGCAACCACCGATCCTCTCAAACTGCCTGCCACCATTTTGAGCCGTACGCAGCACTTTCGCTTCAAACGTATCAGCCATCCTAACATCGTCCATCACCTCTCTCATATTCTCCATTTAGAGAACATTGAATTTCAAAACGAAGCCTTAGATATATTGGCGCGCAGCGGCTCAGGCAGTCTTCGTGACACCCTCACTCTCCTCGATCAGGCTATTATCTATTCCAAAGGGTTCGTAGACGTCAAAACCGTGGCCGATATGTTGGGACTTTTGGATCCATCCTACATCGATACCCTTTTTGAGGCCATTTTTGCCAAAGACCGTCCTGTTTTGATCCAAAAACTCAAAGAGCTAGAGAGCTACGAGGCAGAAATGGTGGTCGATGAACTCATTGCCTATCTCAAAGAAAAGTTGTACGAGGGAGATCACCGCTTTAACCCTTTGATTATTGAACGCTTTTTCAGAATCCTCAGCGATGCCAAAACCCTCTTTGCGATCAACGCCGATGGCGGATTTGTGGTGAGCCTCATTCTCTTTAAGATGATCGAAGCGCTGAAGATCAAAGAGATCGATGAGATGATCGAATCCCTAGAATCTCGTACTCCAATGCACGATATTCCAGTAGCTTCTAAAGTCATTGCAACTGAGCCTCAAAACATCCATGTCGTAACTTCATCTGCGCCAGCCAAAACACCTTTCGAATTGCTGTGCGACAAAATACGCGATCGCAGTATTGCTTTGGGTGATTGTTTTGAGCGTAATGTTACGTTTCTCTCGTATGAAGATAACACCCTCACATGGGAGAGCTGTGCGGAAGGAGATGACAAAGAACTGCTCAAAAACAGTTTTGGCATTATCCGTCAATTTGTCCGTGAAGTTTACACTATCGATACACTCATCAAATCGCAAGCCTGCAGTAAAGAAGTCGTAGAACCCGAAATACCCTTAGAAACTCCTAGCGAGCCGCTGGTCGAACCTGTCTCGATGATCGAAGAGTCTGAAGTTAGCGTGGGAAGCTGCGTAGCGCAATGCAATGAAGCAAGCGCCAAAGAGTTTGACGGTTCGGAGGTTCTTAATGAGCCCATGATCGCCAAAGCGGCGGAACTGTTCGAAGCGACCAAGATTACGGTGCAGTCGAAGGTTTAACCCTTACCTCTTCTTCCAAACCGACATTTGAGAAATCGTGTGTTGGAATTTGCGGGCAGTTTCTCGGATCACAAACGGGACATTTTGTGTTGCAATGAGTTCAAAATTTGCTTCTAGCAACTTGGTTAACCCCTCCAGAGTAGAAACTTCACGTCCGTTTTCATCCACATAACCACCTACCCAAAACTCTTTTGCCGTGTATTCTTCTTTCCACGTGTAAGGCGAGGTCAATACTAAAATTCCTTTTTCATTAATACGTTCATGGATATTTTTTAAAAACAATTGCGGCTGATACAATCTATCGATCAGATTGGTTGCCATAATCAAATCGTATTGTGTAAATTCAGGGACTAACGCACACGCATCCCCTTGCGAAAAATGCACTTTTGAACCCGCTTCCCAAAATCCGGAATCATTGATGGAAACTTTTTTACGCTTTTTGATCGCCCCTTCATCATTTTGGGCGTAACCGATTCGGCCATTTTTTTGAAGCTCTGCTGCCGCATCAATAAAAGCTTGCGAATAATCAATCCCATCCACATGATCAAAGCTTCGCGCCAACTCAAACGATGCACGTCCTGTTGCGCAGCCCAAGTCCAATGCCCTTTTTTGTCGCGTACTTTTTGAATATTCGATCGCTTTTTGGGCACAGGCTTTGGCAAAATTCATCACACCAAAATACTCATCTCCGTACTGAAAATCGCAATATTGCGACACCAGCTCATCCGTTTCGTAAATATTTGTTTCTTTCATATTCATCCCTTATTTATTGCCTTCGCCTAATTTTTCCCAGATTCTAACCAATGAAATACAAAATAATAAATCATTCCTTGCACATTTAATATTTTTCAGCTATAATTAAGTCATAGAAAGATGATTTAGAGTTTCATCTTTAGGTAAGTTATTATTGAAGACCATGTGTTAACAGTGTAATCACCCTCAAGAACGCTCCATTATTATATTTTCGACCATCTTGGCAACAGGGTGTATTAACAACAAAAGGGTTACCACATGGCAGCTACAGTAAACGGAACAGTGAAATGGTTCAACAGTGAAAAAGGTTTTGGATTTATCCAACAAGACAACGGAGACAAAGATTTGTTCGTACATTTCCGTCAAATTAACCACACTGGTTATGGTCGTGTTTCTCTAGAAGAGGGTCAAAAAGTATCTTATACTGTTGGCCAAGGCGATAAAGGTCCACAAGCAGAAAACGTAACCGTTCTCTAAGTTTACCTTGGGCAGATTTATCTGCCCGCTCTCTCATTTCTACCCCTATTCAATCCATACAATCGAGACGCATTAATCTGTTCCGCTAAGACACCAGCGGGTGTTTTAAAGAGCCATTTTAAAGGATAATGTATGGAAAGTAGAGAAGCTGTCTTAGAAGCCCTTAGCGCAGGCAAGAAACTCACCAGTACGGTTACTGGACTGCAATACATTTACATCGACGGAAAGCTGCATGCTCGTCACGGTGAAAAAAATGACTGGAGTTCCAGCGCATTGTGTTTTGACAATCCTCCTTCATGGCTCAATCTTAGAGACTAAGGAGTCCACTTGGACGGCAAAGAACGCAAAAATATCCAATCAGGAAAGCGCGTAACCATCGTGCTCAAAGAGGATCAACGTTCAGGTGCCCTCACCGAGGGAATCGTGCGAGACATCCTCACCAACTCCGCCAATCATCCCCACGGCATTAAAGTACGATTAATAAGCGGTGAAGTGGGTCGGGTCAAAGAAGTTTTTTAATTATTCGTCCCCCGAATAACGCGCTTAACATCACCGATACCATCATCCACGCCCTGCCCAAACTCTTTTACCGTACATCCACTAAACAATGCAACTGCTAATACCGAAAAAATAAAAAAACGCATTTAAGCTCCTAAAAAAGTATGCGGTATTGTAACGCTTTTGCCATTAGTATTGTGTTTAACATACTCCACAATCATCCCATGAAAATGGGCAAAAGTACGCTGAAGGATTTTTGAATCGCAATGCTCTCTGATTCCACGCTCACACCACTCTTGCAATTCATTGTAGTTCTCAAACTCATATCCAAATGTACGCAGTAACCGTGCGGTATAACTGTCCACTACCATCACACAATGCTCACACGCATAACAGAGAATCGAATCGGCGGTCTCTGGCCCTATTCCCTTTTGAGCCAATAGCCACTCTCGTGTCACTTCATCCGCAAACCTTTCAAATGAGCCAAAGTTTTCAAGAATCGCTTGACAAAGAAGTATGATATTTTTAGCTTTTGCTTTGAACAGTCCGCTGGGACGGATGAGCTCCATAAGTGTTTCTATGTCAATGGTTGAAAGTGCCTCGAGGGTTAGAACGTCTGCTTGTGCGAGATTGGTAAGCGAAACAGTAACTCTGGTCCACTGGGTATTTTGGGTCAGTATTGCACCGACCACCACCTCAAACGTACCATGTTGCGGCCACCAAAGGGGCTGCGAATTTTGAAGTAAGGCTAGACGCTCAAGAGCCGTAAATAGCTCCCACGAGTCACGCAGCTCGGTCACTCTTCCACCCATGCGTCGGTAATGATTGTTCTGCCATCATCAAAGATTTTAAACTTTTGGGCTTGGACACATTTTCCATCCTCTAACGTCATAACGGCAATTTGCAAAATACGTTTGCATTTTTCAGGAACCTCAAATCTCCCTGAAACTCCTGTCAAAAATCGCTCAATCGGTACTTTTTGATCCATTCCGATCACATTGTCACGACAACCGCTGAGACCGATGTCTGTGAGATAGGCTGTCCCGTTGGATATTTGCAAATCATCACTACCCACATGGGTATGGGTCCCGATGATACCGCCTACCTGCCCTTGTAACAACATCATCATCGCTCTTTTTTCGCTGGAGGCTTCCGCGTGAAAATCGATAAAAATAGAAGAAACCCCTTCTTCTTTGAGTTGCGCCACTGTGTCACGCGCACAGCGAAAGGCATTGTCCACATACGGCATACCGTAGTGTCCCATGATGTTGAGCACGGCAAGTTTCTCTCCTGCCACCTCGAAAATTCTGCATCCCGTTCCCGGTACACCTACGGGATAATTATGAGGACGAAGCAGCGGCAGGGTCTCCAATAAAGGGATAATCTCTTTTTTGTCCCATGTATGGTTACCTCCGGTCATGACATCTATCCCGCTATCAAAAAGTTCTTTGCCGTTTTTGAGTGTCATGCCAAAGCCGTGTGATGCGTTTTCATAGTTTCCGATAACAAAATCGATCCCCTCGTTTCTTCGCAGTTTTTTCAACTGCTCTTTAATCATACTACGACCTGGCCGACCCACGATATCGCCTATAAACGCTATTTTCACTACCTATGCCTTATCTATTAATAATTTCCAAAGTGTACCAAAACAAAGCTTTTGTATAATTCCCCATGCTAAAGTACATTAACGGATACAACGAGACCATCAAAACGCAAGTAAAAGAACTCATCCACAGCGGAAGATTGGGAAGTCATCTGGAAAAAAAATATCCCAATAACCACAACTATACCACCGATAAAAGTCTCTACGACTATGTGATCGATCTCAAAAATAGCCATTTCCGCCATTCTCCCCCCATCACCAAAGTCCATTACGATACGAAAATTCGTGATTTGCACTCTGCATTGGGAACACACACCTTTGTTTCGCGCGTTCAAGGAGGGAAACTAAAATCCAAAAATGAGATCCGTATTTCCCATCTGTTCAAAAAAGTACCCGAGCCCTTTTTACGGATGATCGTCACGCATGAACTCGCACATCTCAAAGAAAAAGAGCACAACAAAGCCTTCTATTCCCTTTGTACCCACATTGAACCCGATTATCATCAGCTGGAATTTGATGTACGGCTGTATCTCACTCATATGGATCTTTCCAAGAGGATCTAATGTATAATATTTTTTAAATTTAAAGCAAAGTGATCTAATAATGATTAAACTAATTTTGGTATCAATTACGCTTTTATGCAATGCTCTTTTTGCCAATAATTTCCCTAATAAATGCAGTCAAGATCAAAATCCCAATGAATTTACCATCCTAAGCTATCATGAAATCTCTGATAAAAGCGAAACGCTGGATTCAAACTATGCGGTAGCGCCGTCGAATTTTGATCAACAGATACGCTGGTTGATGAATAATGGCTATCACTTTGTCAGCATTGATGACATTTTGAAGTATCGAAAAAACAAAAAAGCTCTGCCCCCTAAAGCGGTTTTAATGACCTTCGATGATGGCTATCACTCTGTGTATGAAAATGCCTATCCTGTTATCAAAAAATACAAGATCCCTGTTGTTATTGCGCTGGTAGGCAGTTGGATGAGTGCCAAAGATAACGTCGATTTCGATGGACAAATCATTGCGCGAGACAAGTTTTTAAGTCAAAAGGAGCTTAAAGAAATGGTAGGCAGTGGTCTCGTAGAGATCGCGAGCCATACCCATTCCTTGCACAAAGGGATAATGGGTAATCCGCAAGGCAATATGCAACCCGCAGCAAAAACACGTCAATGGTTAAGCGATAAACACACCTATGAAGATGAAAAAAAGTATCAACAGCGTATTTATAATGATTTATCGAAAAATACGGCTTTCTTAACACAGTACACCGGACAAAAACCTCGTGTCATCGTTTGGCCTTATGGGCATTACAATAAAACAGTGCGTACCATTGCGCAACAACTTGGAATGCCTCTAGGTCTGACGCTCGATGATGGAAGCAATACAAAAATTACCCCGTTGTGGGGGCTTCGACGTATATTGATTGATAAGGATATGACCCTTAAAGATTTAGAACTCAATATGTGGTTGCGCAATGCTAATCTCACGGATGATGATCGCACAACCAAAGCGGCTCATATTGATTTGGATTATATTTATGATGCCAATCCCGATCAGCAAGAGAGGAATTTGGGCGATTTGTTGGAGC
>JAUPLR010000116.1 GCA_030836825.1 Campylobacterota bacterium | reverse complement strand
TCTTGAACAACACCGCGCTTTGTTGGATCTATACGTTCAATGGTTAAAAATTCTCTCATAATTAGTCCCCTTTAGCCGGATTCAATGGTAATTTAGTCAAGTTTTTCGGACGAACTATCCAAAAATTTCGGATTTCATCACGGAAATTATTAAGAAGAGTCTGTGCTTTTTCACTTTGCGTTTCAGCAACATAGTCTTTTAAAAGACGTTTGAGGTAATGGCGTGCTTCGTCTCCATCATCGGTATCGATACGCAATGCGTCAACAAGCTCACGATTGATATTCTCTACAAAACTATGATTCTCATCATAGACAAAGGCGACACCGCCCGTCATACCTGCCCCAAAATTGATACCCGTTTTTCCTAGGATAACCACAATACCGCCTGTCATGTATTCACACGCGTTGTCACCGGTTCCCTCAACAACCGCAAAAGCACCTGAATTACGAACGGCAAAACGCTCTCCAACGCATCCAGCGATAAATAATTTACCGCCAGTAGCGCCGTACAAACAGGTATTTCCCCCTGCAGCGAATGATTCACCCTGATTTTGAGATTTTACAACGATTTTTCCGCCGTGCATCCCTTTACCGATATAGTCATTCGCAACCCCATCCACATGAATCGAAATACCGTTGATCAAGAAAGCACCCAATGCTTGACCCGCGATACCCGTCAAGTTAATACGTATCGTATCCGATTTTAATCCGGCATCCCCGTAGTATTGAGCGATTTCACCACTCATACGCGCCCCAAAACTGCGATTGGTATTACAGATTGTACGGGTGATTCTTACTGGGCGCTCAGGGTTTTTAATCGCATCCATCGCTTCGCTTAAGACATCTTTTTCAAATTCGTTATCATCAAATGGCTTATTGCTCTGCGCTTGACACGTATTAACACCCTCTTCGCGATGCAAAATATTGCTAAAGTCAAATTTACGGGCAAACTCATCATTGGTAACGTGCAATAAATCGCTGCGTCCTATCAACTCTTCCATTGTTTCATAACCTAACTTGGCCATAATTTGACGGACATCTTCCGCTAAATAGGTAAAATAATTAATTACCTGTTCTACGTTTCCATTAAAATATTCGCTTCGTAATTTTTCATTTTGCGTAGCAATCCCAACTGAGCACTTGTTTACATGGCAAATACGTAATAATTTACACCCTATTATCGTTAATGCCCCCGTACCAAACGCGTAACTTTCAGCACCCAAAAGCGCGGCTTTCACAACGTCTTGACCCGTTTTGAGCCCGCCATCCGTTTGCAGATGAACGAGTCCGCGTAAATTGTTAACTTTAAGTGCATTATGCGCTTCGGACAGTCCTAATTCCCATGGATTACCCGCAAATTTAATGGATGTCAACGGCGCTGCGCCAGTACCGCCATCGCCACCTGAAATAACAATTTTATCCGCATACGCTTTTGCAACACCCGCCGCAATCGTACCGACACCCGCGGCTGAAACGAGTTTTACCGCCACTTGAGCACTAGGATTCACCTGCTTCATGTCAAAAATAAGCTGTGCCAAATCTTCGATCGAATAAATATCGTGATGCGGAGGGGGAGAGATGAGAGTAACCCCTGGTGTTGTATGACGCAAACGTGCAATCAACGGTGAAACCTTGTGCCCCGGAAGCTGTCCGCCCTCTCCGGGCTTTGCCCCTTGAGCCACTTTGATCTGTATCTCTTCGGCACTGCGCAAATACGCCGGTGTTACCCCAAAACGTCCTGATGCTACCTGTTTGATCTTAGAGTTTTTCAACGTATCAAAACGCGCTGAATCCTCACCGCCCTCACCTGAGTTGCTTTGCGCACCAATGGTGTTCATAGCCACTGCGAGACACTCGTGAGCTTCAGGAGAAATAGACCCTAAACTCATTGCAGCCGATGCAAAACGTTTGAATATTTTTTCTTTTGATTCTACTTTTGAAATATCAATGCTCGCACGGTCAGATTTGAACTCAAAGAAATCACGTATAAACTTTTGACCACGATTGTTTACCAATGCACTTAAGTAATCAAAATCTTCACGTGTACCGCTTTTAGAAACACGATGAATTGCGTGAATGACATCCGGATTGAACGCGTGATATTCTTCTCCATTGTAAAACTTATAAAACCCACCGATTTTAAGAGGAAAAATCCGATTAAAACCATTTTGTTCAAACGCTTCTTTATGATTCTTCGTTAAACGTTCATCAATATCTTCATACGTCAATCCCGGTATCATGGCATGAGAATCACCAAAACAATCGTTCACAATTTCGCGACTCAGACCTATAATATCAAATAATCCTGAATTACGATACGATCCGATGGTTGCGATTCCCATCTTTGACATGATTTTCAATAACCCGCCATTTAGTGCGCCATGCACCGCCTTAAGAGCTTCAGCAAAGTTTGTTTCATCTCCATTGCTTTGTTTAATACGTGCGGCAATGGTTGCAAAAAGAAGACTTGGATAGACGGCATTTGCTCCGTAGGCGATCAAGGTGGCCGCACTATGAGAATCTACCACTTCACCCGTAGAAGCGATGATCGATCCTAAATGACGAATTTTTGCATCCAGCAAGGCATGGCTTACACGCCCTACTGCCATTAGCATGGGAATTGTTTTATGTTCACTGCCAAAATCGCTGTCATCGAGAATGATGATACGGACACCTTCTTCTTTGACTGCGGTTATGATTTGGACGACCAAAGCATTCAAAGCATCACGCAAAGAACCTTGATACGCTGTAGAAAATGTCTTATGGGTAAAAGAGGCATTATAGCGTGGTGATTTTTTATCACCGAACGATTTTAAAACTTCTAATTTTTCTTTGAGAATAATCGGTGAAATCGTTTTTAAACGGTTTGCATGGGAAGGTATTTCATCAAGGATATTATGCGTTTCACCAAAACCGGTATTTAAACTCATAACGATTTTTTCACGAATAGGATCGATTGGCGGATTGGTAACTTGCGCAAAGCGCTGTTTGAAAAAGTCACTAAAATTACGCTGTACGCTACTAAAAGCGGCTAACGGCGTATCATCCCCCATGGATCCAACGGCTTCCTTGCCATCACGCATCATAGGCTCAATTACTTGCTCTACAATCTCTTGGGTAATGTTGTAGAAACGTTGGCGCTGTACCAGCTCTTTTGCTGTGAAATCATACTTCGTAACGTACTGATTTTCAACATGTTCTTGCAAATAGGTCAAGTGATCATTGAGCCACGTCATATACGGATTAGACCCTTTTAGATATTCATTAATATCTTCATCTTTAAGCACTTTTCCAAATTTTAAATCCAAACCGATCATTTGCCCTGATTGCAGACGCCCGCGCTCTTTGATGTTTTCTTCAGGAATATCAATAACTCCATACTCACTCGCGATTAACAGTGTATCATCATGCGTAATGATGTATTTGGATGGACGAAGGCCGTTACGATCCAGTACGCACCCAATGTAGCGCCCATCGGTCAATGAAAACGCAGCAGGACCATCCCATGCTTCAAAAACCGTTGAATGATATTCGTAAAATGCACGCAGTTGCGGATCCATATGAGGCGCATTTTGCCATGGTGCCGGGATGATAGCGCGAGCCGCTTTGAAGAAATCCATCCCATTGGCGATTAGAAATTCAAAGAAATTATCCGCACTCGCACTGTCTGAGCCATGTGGCTGTAAAATAGGCAACAATCGTGCGATCTCTTCATCCGTGAAAACTTCACTTTTGATGGATTCCGATTTAACGGCTACATTAAAGCGATTTGCTTCGACGGAGTTGATCTCTCCATTATGGGCAACGGCACGAAACGGCTGGGCCAAACGCCATTTTGGTAAGGTATTCGTGGAAAAGCGCTGGTGAAAGAGAGAAAATGAAATTTTGAAATTATCCTCTTGAAAATCGGTATAAAATTCCTTAATATGCGTGGGCATAATAAGACCTTTGTACGAAATCACTTTTGTAGACATAGAAGGGATGTAAAAATCTTCATCCGCGACGAATTTATGCTCCGTCTCTTTACGGCTTAAATACAAAAGAGCATCAAAACGCTGGCTCGCCATTAATGAATTAGGAGTAATAAAAAGATGATGTATTTCTGGGAGGCTTTGCAAAGCCTGTTCGCCAAGCGCATTAGTATCAACGGGCACAACGCGATCCAAAACGACTTTTAAATCGTTTATCGCACAAATACGTTCTAACTCAACCAGTTGCGCAGGATTACGGGTAAATACCACGGCAATCGCATACATTTCAGGGAGCTCAACGCCCTGATCTGCGGCACATGCACGCATAAAATCTTGCGGTATAGAGAGCAACAACCCACTACCGTCACCTGTTTTGCCATCTGCCGCTACTGCACCTCGGTGCATCATCCGCTCTAATGCCGTAATCGCATTTTCGAGGGTTTCATGAGACGGGCGGTTTTTAATGTTGGCGATCAGACCAAACCCGCAGTTATCTTTAAATGATCGTAATAAATCTTGGTATTCCACTGAGATATCACCTTATGCATCGGAAAATTCCGGAAATTATTTGTATTTAATCTCTTTTTAAACATAACTAGTTTAAAGGGGATTCAAATTTCCTTATTTTACCAATAATTTGGTTAAAAAGCTTTAAAATGCGTGTATTACTCAA
>JAUPLR010000115.1 GCA_030836825.1 Campylobacterota bacterium | reverse complement strand
TACGGGGATCAGGAAAAGAGAGGTTGTAGCTGAGCTTTGGAATCACTGCTTTACTTTCTCAAAAAACAAAGTTTTTTGAAGCTTTAGGGGGTTGTAGGGACATTTGTCCCTGCCACTAAAACGGATGCATTCGTTTTAGTGTATAAAATTAATGGTACTCAAACACGAGATTTTCATCGAAATCGATAGCTACCGTACCACCTTGTACCAGCTTGCCAAAGAGCATCTCATCCACGAGAGGATCTTTGATCTTTTCTTGAATAACACGCGCAAGCGGTCTCGCACCCATTGCTTTGTCGTATCCGATTTTCGCCAAATACTCTTTTGCTTTTTCAGTGAGAGTGATGGTCACTTTTTTCGGCTTCATCTGTACATTGAGCTGGCGGATAAATTTATCCACAATCCCCTCCACTACAGCCGATGGCAACGCACCAAATTCAACCACGGCATCCAAACGATTACGAAATTCAGGACTGAAAAACGATTTAAGCGCTTCATTGCGGGAAATCGAGGCATCCGCATTGAATCCCATAACGGTACGCTCTGTTGCTCCCACATTCGAGGTCATAATCAAAACGACATTTGTGAAATTCGCCTTGTATCCATTGTTATCGGTAAGCGTCGCATTGTCCATCACCTGCAATAAAATATTCACCAAATCGGGATGCGCTTTTTCGATCTCATCGAGCAGTAAAACCATATAAGGATGCTTGCGTACCGCTTCGCTAAGCAATCCCCCCTGCTCAAATCCGACATATCCCGGAGGAGCCCCAATCAAACGGCTAATCGCGTGTTTCTCCATGTATTCCGACATATCAAAACGCTCGAAATAGATCCCCATAGACTGGGCAAGCGCTTTAGCCAGCTCTGTTTTTCCGACACCCGTAGGTCCTGAGAACAAAAACGACGCAATCGGTTTGTTGGGAGAACTCATACCGGCATAAGAGCGCTTGATAGAACGAACTACTTGCGTGATAGCGTGATCTTGACCTATGACCAGCGTCTTAAGCTCATTTTCGAGTCCCGCGAGCTGCTCACGCGCGTCATTTCCTATTTTAGAGGTAGGCACGCCCGTAATTTTAGAAATGACGGCTTCGATATCGTGCGGCGTAACCGTAGTACGCTTATGCTGTTGTAGATGGAACGACGCTCCCGCTTCGTCAACGAGGTCGATCGCCACATCCGGTAAAAAGCGATCGGTAATGAATTTTTTGGAAAGTTCTACTGCGCTGCGCAGCGTTTTATCGGTATATTTCACCCCATGATGTTTCTCATACCGTGCGCGCAACCCTTTGAGAATTAAAAAGCTGTCCTCGATAGAAGGTTCATTGACATCGATTCTGGCAAAACGGCGGCTTAGAGCTCGGTCTTTTTCAAAAACCGTACGATACTCTGCATGAGTCGTGGCTCCCATACACTTAAGTGCACCAGAAGCAAGCGCAGGCTTGAGCTGATTTGAAGCATCCATACTCCCTCCACCAACAGCACCTGCACCCACAATCGTATGTATCTCGTCGATAAATAAAATTGCATTGGGATGCTCTTGCGCCTCATCGATAACTGCTTTTAGACGTTTTTCAAAATCGCCACGATATTTGGTACCGGCAAGCATCGCGCCCAAATCCAGAGCAAACAATTCAGCTCCTTCTAGCAATTTAGGAACATCACCCGCAACAATACGCAGTGCCAGCCCCTCAGCAATCGCTGTTTTACCCACACCCGGTTCGCCAATCAGCAGGGGATTGTTTTTCTTACGACGACACAGCGTTTGAATGGTTCGTTCAATCTCGTTTGCGCGTCCGACTACAGGGTCTATTTTCCCTTTTATGGCCTGTTCATTCAAGTTGATTGCATACTGATCCAACGCTCCTTCGTTTTCCACGGGAGCTTGCGGCATTGCCGTGTCTCGATGCGAAATCGCCCTAAGCAGATCAACACGACTAATGCCGTATTCCTGCAACAATAAGCACGCATAGGTATGATGTTCTTCATAAATAGCGGCAATAAAATCACCAATATCGGCATGCTGCTTTTGTGCACTGCTGACATGACGCATCATCTCATCGATCATCCGCGCCAAGGCTACCGTTTCAAAAGGCTCTTGCGTTACATCATCAGGAAGCGGCTCAATGGTTTGCATCAGATACCGTCCCAAGGATTCACGTATGACCTGCACGTCCCCGCCACACGATTCAACAATGCCAGAACCTTCCGGCGTGTTTAACAGCGCAAGCATCACATGCTCTATCGTTAGATATTCATGGCGCTGATGCCGTGCAAATGCTACAGCCTTTTGAAAAATCACATTGAGCTCGGTACTAATCATTACGCTTCCTCCATGACCGCTTTGAGCGGGAACCCACTCTCTCTGGCAAGTGAACTTACCTGATAAACCTTTGTCTCTGCAATTTCATACGAGTACGTGCCGCACAATCCACGCTGTTTTTGATGCACTTGCATCATAATATACTGAGCGTCCGCATAGCTTTTGTGAAAAATTCGTATTAAAATATCAACGACAAACTCCATCGACGTGTAATCGTCATTTAATAAATAAACATGGTATTGCTTAGGCTCGCTTATGCTAAGAGAACCCTCTGTTTGATGTGTGATCTTTGTACTCAAAAATAATTCCCGTTTGATTTAAAAGAAATAATGTAGCAAGGGTTTCGTGTTTTTTGGCTTAAAAAAGAAGATTATAGTAAAAACGGGGCTTTACAGCCCCCCAGCAGCGATGAAATCTTGAATAATGTGTTCTGGATTTTCCAATCCAATCGAAATACGGATCAAGCCGGGAGTTATTCCCAAGAATTCTTTCGTCGGCCCATCGAAGTCACGATAAATTGTTGATTCCATATGAAGCCCAAGCGTACGACTATCCCCTATATTAGCGGTAATCGTCATAAGCTTTGATCCATTTAAGAAGGCAAAAGCGGCCTCTTTGCTCCCCATATCTATCGTCAATAAGGTTCCGCACCCTTGAGAAAATTGATTCAAATAACGTTCATGGTGAGGATGGGAGTTCAAGCATGGATGGTTAATTTTAAATCCTGCCGCGTCCAGTGAACGTGCCACTTTTTCTACACTGTCAACAATACGATCCATTCGCAAAGGAAGCGTTTCAAGTCCCAATAACGTCAAATAACTCCCAAACCCGTTGGCGCTCATACCAAAGTCACGTAGCGCTCTTTTTTTAGCATTGGCGATCAATGCCATAGGCCCCATTTTTTTGATAAACGGATGAACTTCGGCGTAACGCTGCGCTTTGAATTTATCCTCGCCCTCTGAGATTGCGCGAAACACCACCGCGCCACCTAACGATGAAGCATTCCCTACAATGACTTTAGTAGTGGAGTAGACAACGATGTCAGCGCCAAGGGCTATTGGAGCGATGCTCAATGGAGTAATCGTATTGTCCACCATCAACACAACACCGCTCTTGTTCGCAATATCCGCCAGAGCTCTTATGTCTGGAAGGCGCATATTTGGATTGCCGACACTCTCCAAGAAGATGATCTTGGTTTTATCGGTAACAGCCTCCTCAATCGCATCCAGCTCATCCACATCAAAAAAACGGGTGCTGATCCCAAAACGGGCCAATGTTTCTGAAAAATAAGCGTATGTCCCTCCAAATAAACCGCCAACACTGATAATCTCATCTCCAGATTTTAGTAGGCTCAAAGTTGCCATAGCCGTAGCACCCATGCCCGAAGAAGCAACAACACACCCGATACCACCGTCCATTTGTGCCAAGATCTGCTCCAACTGGGCGGATGTAGGATTTCCCATGCGCGAATAGAGCGGTTTTTTCACCGACCCGTCAAAAATACCCTCGCCCGTTTCGCTATCGCCATAACCAAACGATGCCGAATTGATCATAACGGGACTGATGGCCCCCTCTTTTTTCCCAACTTGCTGAACAAATTTTGTGCTAAACTCTTCAAAACGCATTACTAGTCCTTTTGGCATTGCCTTATCTTTACGAAACATGTATTAAAATTGCTCTAATTATAGCAAAAAGGGCGGAGTCTTGTCTAAACGAATTTTTATCACCGCCACAAATACCAATGTCGGTAAAACCTATACCACTATCAAGCTTATGGAGGCTTTTACAACCATGGGGCTTCGCGTGGGTGTTTATAAGCCTATTGAAACAGGGGTGAATGGCCTTCCTGCGGATGGAATTTTACTCCTGAAGCATGCGCAAGCGCTCAACCCCCAGCTCAAGACTCTTCGCTTAAGCGACATTGTATCTCTCCCTTTATTTCTCCCAGCAGCCCCTTATGTTGCGAACAAAGGAAAAAATATCGACTTAGCCCCATTTGACCGCGCACTGGAAAAAATTGAATCTTTATGCGACATCGTCTTAATCGAAGGAGCCGGCGGTCTTATGGTGCCCTTGGATGAGCGGCTTATGATGATTGATCTGCCACGCCATTTTAATGCCATTACACTTTTGGTGACCCATTGCCAACTCGGATGTATTAACGATACCTTACTCAGCCTACGTGCACTTGAAAACTCTAATCTCCCCCATTTATGGGTATCAAACTGCCGTGCGGAAGATGAAACTTTTGCTCAAATCTCCCTCCCGTATTTTAAGAATACGTACGATATTCTCCACTTCATCGGACATAACAATACAGCACTCGCTCAAGCATTATTGGATAAAATAACCCAAGAAAACTCTCAAGGAGCATAAGTGCGTCATCTAATCCGTACCGACGATTTTACAATGAATCAAATTAACGCTGTTTTGCACGATGCCGCCCGATTTAGCGATGGGCGTTTTGATCCTATACTGCGAGAAAAAATAATTATCACTCTTTTTTTTGAAAACTCTACTCGAACCAAAAGCTCTTTTGAAATCGCGGCCAAACGCTTAGGTGCCGAAGTCATCCATCTCGATGTCCAAAAAAGCTCCGCGCAAAAAGGGGAGAGCCTCATCGATACCGCGGCCAATCTCGATGCCATGGGTCCGCACGCGATGATCGTGCGCCATGCCCATGCAGGTGTTCCGCATGCACTCGCCCAACATACCAATGCCTCTATTATCAATGCAGGGGATGGAGCCCATGCGCACCCCACTCAAGCCCTCTTAGATCTCTTTACGCTTAAACAGCATTTTGGCGACGTAAGCGGCAAAAAAATTGCCATTGTCGGGGACATCAAAAACTCACGCGTTGCCAATAGTAATATTGAGCTGTTAACACGGTTTGGCATGGATATCACCCTCGTAGCGCCACCTCATTTTTTACCCACGACAACCCTTAAAACGACTCATAATATTCACGATGTACTCGACAATGTAGATGCCATTATGAGTTTACGCACCCAAACAGAACGACATTCCCATCAAACCTATGGCTCGCTCAAAGATTATGCCGGTGATTTTTGCATTACCAAGAAAATGATTCAAAACAGGGATGTAATTATTATGCATCCAGGACCCGTCCATCGCAACATTGATATCGATGACGCCATGCTGGGTGATTCGAGATGTAAAGTGCTCGAACAGGTAAAAAACGGCGTATCGATACGCATGGCCGTTCTTAAGGCTCTCATAGCGTAATGTATGCTCAGCTCAGTCAATTAGTATCACAAGGCATTCCTAGCTTCTTTTACGGCGATTTTAAAGGGGAGAAATTCCACTGCCACGCCCTTAATGAGTTGAGCGGTCACGATATAGAATTTTCATTTAACGATGCCCCAAACCAAACAAACCTTCCTCATACCCCCAAGGCTAATCCCATAAGCTTAGAAGAATACACGCAAAAATTCAATCAAGTCCAGCAACATATACGAGCAGGAAATACCTATTTGCTCAACCTCACACAACCAACACCCATAACATCAAACCATACACTGCATGAAATCTATACTATGGCGAATGCTCCTTATAAATTACGAGTAGGTGAAGAATTTGTTTGCTTCTCACCAGAACCTTTTATCACCATTGAGGGAAATCGAATTCATACGTATCCCATGAAGGGGACCATCGACGCAAATTTACCCAACGCTATAGATCAAATTATCAATAATCCAAAAGAACTTGCAGAACATACGATGATTGTTGACTTACTGCGCAATGATTTAGGAATTATCAGTAAAGACATCAAGGTAGAAAAATTTCGTTATATCACAACTATAGAAACAGGGAATAAAAAGCTCCACCAAGTCAGCTCACACATAAGTGGACAACTGCCGAACAACTGGAAAGAAAAGATAGGGAAAATTTTACATACACTCCTGCCGGCAGGCAGCATAAGCGGAACGCCAAAGAAGAAAAGCATTGAAATTATTGAAGAAACAGAAGACTACGAACGAGGTTACTTTAGCGGTATATTCGGCTATTTTGATGGAACGAACCTCTACAGTGCCGTATCCATACGATTCATTGAAAAAACCTCTACCGGTCTACTCTATAAAAGCGGCGGAGGCATAACAGCTGATAGCACCGCGATAAGCGAATATCAAGAGCTACTCGATAAGATCTATATCCCCTAGCGTATAGCCACTTGAGCCTTCATCTTCATTAGCGTTTTGGGTCCAATACCTTTTACATTTACTAATTCTTCGACTGTTTTAAAGCCGCCATGCGACTTACGATAATTGATGATCTCTTGCGCTTTTGTTGGCCCAATACCATTGAGCGTTTGAAGCTGTGCGGAATTGGCCTTATTAACGTTGACAGTTGAAAACAATAAAGAAGAAAAAAGAATAAGTGCCAGAAAAAATTTAATCATAAAACAACCTTTTGAACTAAGTGCGCTTATTGTAGCCTCAATAGTGAAAAGAGTCAAGGATATAAAAAATTATGTTTATTAAAAGGGATTTAAAAAGAGGGGAGAAATCTGAGGCCAGGCGGCGACCTACGTTTCCACACCTGAAAGATGCAGTATTATGAGCGAAGAGGGTCTTAGCTTCCGGGTTCGGAATGGGACC
>JAUPLR010000114.1 GCA_030836825.1 Campylobacterota bacterium | reverse complement strand
TTTTACCGATGGTCGTCATCGCTTCATCCCATGTCGTACGAATCCATTTACCCTCACCACGTTTAGAACCCGGTGCGCGCTTCAACGGAAACGGAATACGATCAGGATCGTACATTTGTGACTGAACGGCATACCCTTTTGCGCAGTTACGACCGCGAGAAGCCGGATGCAATGGGTTACCCATGTATTTTTTAACGGTTAACGTTTTTTTATCAATCCATGCGGTAAGACCACAGGAAGCTTCACAATTTGAACAGGCAGTTGGAACGAGCATATAATCATGAACGATAATGCCCTCTGGATTTTCTTCACTTTGAACACCGTGACGGTTAATACCGCCACGCTTCCAGTCATTACCGTCAAGCTCTTGAAACCCTTCCCATTGATCCAAAGGAGGGTAAAATGAAAGACTGTCCGGAGTATTGGTAAACTTGCTTTTCTCGACGGAATCAGCAACTGCATCGGTTGAGAATACGCCCTTCGCAATCGCAGCACCTGCAACTGTAAATGCGGCACCCTTTAAAAATGTTCTTCTACTTTCTAAATACATCATTTACCTCTTTAGCTCATGTTTAACAATTGTGGGATAACTAGCCATACGTGTTTGGTAATCCACAATCCGACCAACGCAGACACAGCAGCGATTTTCAACAAATAATACGATTTATCCATGATGCTTTTGCATACCAACGCCATAGGGATCAAGAAGGCAATGATTTGACCAAGCCAGAACATAAAGGTATACTCTCCGCCTTTGACAAACTCTAACGCGGCAATCACTTCTTCCGCTTTCATTGGACCAAAAACCAACTCTAGCATGTACATGATAAACGCAGTTAGTGCGCTAAAGCCCAAAATAAGGGCTAAATCTTTTTTAATCTCATCCGAAAATTTATTTCCGCCTACTAAGATCATTGCTGCAGATCCTGCCAAGAAAGCAGCTAACATCATCTGAATAGACTCAGTAGGCATCTGCCATAATTCACGCGCCGTTGATTGCGCCATTAGACCGGCTGTGTACAGCGTAACCGGAACGGCTAAAATAACGCCGTATCCCAATAGTTTATCGTACATTGCTTCATCTTTTTTCATATAAAGGAAATACGCCATACTCAAGATAATTCCAACAAAGCCCGTAGCCAGCCATGCCCCAATCGTAATCATAGAGGTCATCTGCGGGTGGAAAAAGATATGCCAGAATCGAAACATCTGGTGTAAGTCAATCACCGTGAAAAATAAAAACAGGTGAATAAATACGATTGATATCACTACCGATGGCAAACGGATAAAACCGGTTTGTTCAGGATACTTTTTCAACAAATAAAAGGCAATAAAGATAACACCCGTACCAATACTCTTTGCCCACATATTCATGGTGATAATCCAACCCCAAACGATACCGGGGAGAGCTACGTCAAGAACCACAACCGCATTGGTTGCCGCAATAATCTCGTGTGCCATTAGTGGTGTCCTCCTACTGGAAGATGTGTAAGATTATTAAACAATGAGTGTCCTTCAGCTCTGAATGATGCCAACGGGTTCAAAGTGACATTGCCACCGCCTACATAGAAGTGGTGAGGGTCCGTCCCTTTTTCCGGCTTGCGCACTTGGACGTTGCTTTGATGCTCTTGAATGTACTTGCTGATATTTGACATTGGATCATCCAAATCTCCAAATATGTTGGCCTCTACTGGGCACGCGACAACACACGATGGCATCATGGCGCTTGCGACACGGTGCGCACAATAAGTACATTTATCCGCAGTTTGGGTAACAGGATCAATGTAAATCGCTCCGTACGGACACGCCATCATACATCCTGCACATCCGATACAACGCTCTTTATCGATGTTTACGATGCCGTTTTCAATATAATGCAACGCACTTACCGGACAAATACGTGCACACGGTGCATTGGCACAGTGGTTACAACGAAGAGGAGTAAAGGTTCGTTTCGTTTCCGGAAAACTTCCTACATCCACATATTTTACGCGAAGACGCCATGTGCTGAGAGGAACTTCATTCTCTACTTTACATGCGATCTCACAGCCCTTACAACCCATACAAAGGCGAAGGTCTACCAAGAACCCTAATTGCATTTATTCTCCTTAAATTCCTATTGCTTAACACAATAATAATTGTTCGACGCACTTATAGTAAGCTATACAATGATACTACTGCTAGATGGTAGCCAAATCTACTTTAATTCAAACTAAATAAAACTTTTTTTTTCTTTATTTATGTTATGTGTAACCAATTGGCAATAGGACTCCCAAACCAAAGGGAGCAGAAAGGAAGAAAAAAAGGGGAAAAAAGAGATTATTTGTCTAAGCGGCAGCGAATAGAAGCTTCATGGGCTCCTAGCCCTTCCGTATTGGCGATCAAAGCGCATGCTTCACCGATTTCATTGATTGCTTGACGTGAAAACGCAATAATAGAGGACTTTTTCATGAAATTTTCAACACCAAGAGGTGAATAAAATCGTGCGGTTCCCCCTGTTGGCAGTGTATGGTTTGGTCCTGCTACATAATCACCGATGGCTTCAGGTGTATTAGGACCCAAAAAAATCGCGCCCGCATGCTTGATGGAAGGCAATAATTCAAAAGGATTCACCGTAACGACTTCCAAATGCTCGGGAGCAATTTTGTTCATCAAATCGACTGCTTCTTTCATCGTTTTAGTGACAATGATGGCAGCGCGCTCATCGATCGATTTACGGGCAATCACTTCTCTTGGCAACTGCTTCAACCAAATTTCGATCTCGATTGCTGTTTGATTGGCAAGTTCTTGCGATGTTGTGATGAGTATTGAACTTGCCATCTCATCGTGTTCTGCCTGAGATAATAAATCAATTGCGATATGGCGGGCATTGGCTGTCTCATCTGCGAGTATCCCTATTTCACTGGGACCTGCGATCATATCAATGTTTACTTCCCCAAACACCATTTTCTTTGCCGTTGCTACAAAAATGTTTCCAGGGCCGGTAATGACATCTACTTTTGGAATGGTTTGCGTTCCATAGGCCATTGCAGCAATCGCACTTGCACCGCCTACTTTGAACACCTCACTCACACCACACAGATGACATGCAGCCAATAATAATGCATTGGGCTCATTATCGGGGGTTGGTGTACAAACGATGATGTGTTCAACGCCGGCGACTTGTGCTGGAATAACATTCATAAGCAATGAGCTGGGATACGCCGCCTTTCCTCCAGGGATATACAAACCTGCGCAATCAACCGGTGTCACTTTTTGTCCTAAAATGGTTCCATTTGCCTCAGTATCAAACCAACTTCTTGGCAACTGCTTCTCATGATAGGCGCGAATACGATCGTATGCCAAATGCAACGCTGATTTTAAATTTGGCTCAAGTGCTTCATACGCAGCTTTCATATCGTTGGTTTGGATACGCAAAGCAGAACCGTCTTTAGGGGACCAGCGATCGAATTTTTCAATATGTTCCACAAGCGCTTCATCTTGATTGGAGCGAATGTCGTCAATAAGCCCTTTAACTATCACAGACACGTGTTCCATGTCCATTTTTCCGCGATTTAACAAATCCCTAAATACCGTTTGGAAACTGGCATCACTGCTTTGGATTCTCATCATGCTTTTCTTTCCTTATTTCTTCGTTGACTTTTTTTTGTACTCTGCACTCACAATATTAAGTGCTTTGAGAAAACCCACAGTATCTACAGCACCCATCAAAGGGTCAAACAATGGCTCTCCATCACTTTTTAAAAACCAGGTTGCCGGAGTTCCTCCTACATAAAGGTCTCTAGGGAAAACAGGGTCTTCATCTGTATAAACCATCGCTGCTACGTATTCCGTATTGATTTTCTGTATCACTTTTGGAGAGCTCAAGGCATTTGCTTCAAATTGAGCGCAAAAGTGGCAGCTATGATTTGAAATGATAAACATCATCGGCTTATGTAACGCCTCAGACTGCTTGATGGCCGTTGCATAATCTTTTTCCCATTTAATCCCGCCAGCAAACATAACAGAGAAAGTGACTAACAAGAGCAACATTATTTTCATCATTTTTTGACCTTTTTTAAAATTTCTTTTGCAATTTTATCGACCTCTTTATCGCTTACATCGATCACAATATCCGCCACTTCTAAATACTGGGAAAAGCGTTCGTCGTACAATGCACGTGCCTTTTCAATGTCTTGAAACAAGGGACGTTTTTTCAGCTTTTTTTCAGCATCCGGATGCGCTAGAATACGATCATAGATCGTTTGAAACGGAGCAGTTAACAACACTACCGTTCCTACTTTTTTCATGGCAGGAACTTTGAAAAATCCGCCACCCGTAGAGACGATGGTTCCCGCTACTTTTTTCTTGAGCCAGCGTGCTGTTTTGCGCTCTAAGTTACGAAAATATTCTTCGCCTTCTTGCGCAAAAATCTCTTTAACCGAACGGTTTTCCATACTCTCAATGATATCGTCGGTATCCAATGCCATCAGAGCCGATTGCTTCACCATCGAACGGGCAACCGAACCCTTGCCTACTCCCATAAAACCGATTAATACAATATTCTTCATGATTTAGGACACTTTAAATTATAATGACGCAATCATAACACGCATAAACTTAGGAGTGACACGTGAACATTTATGCCCTAAAGAACCCTGAGCCTGATTCTGAGAGCTTTACGACGCTTTATCAAACGAATACTCTAAAAATTGAAGCAATCAAGTCTTATCTGTTGGTGCCCGGAGAAATCTACCATCAAGAGGAAAACGAGTGGGTCGTTTTACTCAAAGGAAGTGCACAATTGCGTATTGAGAACAAAACGATGGATCTCAAAGAAGGAGATTTCCTCTTTCTCGCAAAACACACCGTACATCAAGTATTAAGCACCTCTAAGGATGCTCTTTGGCTTGGCGTATTTAGCTCTTAGTATCATTGCACCGTATACTGATCTCCGCATCGCGGAGACGTTACCAGTCCTTGTACCGCTTGTATCTTCACCGGTAAATTCATCGGTCTACGCATGGATACAGGGTCAACCATACTAACACTAAAGTGCAAATGGGGAGCGGTTGTATAGCCTGTATTTCCGGAGTACGCGATCAACTGCCCCTTCTTAACCGTATCACCAATCTTAACCGCAGTTCCGCCTTGTTTCAAGTGATAGTAATTTCCCAATGTTCCATCCGCATGTCGTATATTGACATAGTTCATGTAGGGACGAAACTCCGGATGCGGTCCCCCCAAATCATTGCCAACCTCCACGCCGACAACCTCACCCTCTCGCGCCGCATAAACAGGCGTTCCCGTCGCCACTGAGAAATCAATAGCGTAGGAAGAAAGACCCGTATGGGACAGCCCGCCATTGTACCCTTGCGATACCCTTATGTTTGTTCCTGCAGCAAATGGCAGGCGATAGACGTATGCATCGTCATGCTTTGCAAATGCCGAACCTTTTACCCAACCATAAGAAGACTCAAATGTCATATCCAAAGAACGGCTAATGGGCGTCAATGTTAAAATTTCTTTTTTGACATGTCCTGCCAATTCAACATACACCGGCAATGAACGGTTGGCTTTTAGATTGTTCATCCTGCCCAAATCCAGAGAAAGCGTCACCAAAAAAGGATTTAAATTTTCTGCCTCAAAAACCATTTCTCCTTTTGAATTGCGGTCTGCGACAACGATAACGCTGTTTTTTGAACCAATTTTTGCCGTCCGCTTAATATTTTTAACCTCGGAACGCTTTAAAATTTTCAAATGCTCTTCATAGGCTTTTTCTTGCTCTTCTAAAAATTGAATGCTTTTTTTTTCAAGCATTTGTTCATCGCACAACCTATCAAGGTTCTTAATTGAACGCATCGGAAAGTTTTTTTGGTAATAAGCAATCGCTTGGGCACGAAGTCGAGGCTGATGCAAAGGCTCCAAGCCAATCAAGGCCAAATGTTCAAATCTTTTTTTATCTTCTGTTTGTATCGCATCGCTTAAGGATGTACGATACAGTTGATTAATTGCCTCTTCTTTGGAAGCCAGCTCTCTGAGGTCTTTGAGGTACATTTTCAATCGTTCTGGCTGAATATTAGACGTTTTTGAGAGTATTTTTCCCCTAGACAGGGCGTCCTTCACTCCATCGCAAAAATGTTCAATGATTTTTTTTTCCGGCGTATTTAAAGCGTCAATATCCAATTGAGCTATTTTTTTTGCATTATGCTCGAGAGGCTCTATAAGTGCGCAATACGGCAGAGAGTCTTGTCCATACAAACACAAAACAGTGGATAAAAAAGCAGCAGCCACCTTTATCAATACACATCCTCTCTATCTTTTTTTAATATTATAGCTAATCTGTAAATTTGGAGGCGAATGTTATAATATTCTACATTTTTATTTGAGGTAGCTCATGTCCAAACGTATATTAGAAGTAATGAAGCCTGGCGTTGTATTCGGAAAAGATCTCAATACTTTGTTTGCTATTGCAAAAGAAGAGGGCTATGCTCTTCCAGCTGTAAATGTGGTCGGAACCGACTCTATTAATGCCGTTCTCGAAGCTGCAAAACTGGTTAACTCCCCTGTAATTATCCAATTCTCAAACGGGGGTGCAAGTTATTATGCAGGCAAAGGTCTCAGTAATGAAAATGAAAAAGCAGCCATTGTTGGGGCTATCAGCGGTGCAATTCATACCCATATGATGGCAGAGGCCTACGGAATTCCTGTTGTACTGCACACCGATCATGCCGCACGCAACTTCTTGCCGTGGATTGATGCTTTGCTGGATGCAGGTGAAAAACATTTCAAAGAATACGGCAAGCCGTTGTTTAGTTCTCACATGCTGGACCTCTCAGAAGAGAGCCTCGAAGAAAACGTCTCAACGTGTGTTGAATACCTAAAACGCATGTCAAAAATCGGTATGACCTTGGAAATAGAGCTTGGAGTAACGGGTGGCGAAGAAGACGGCGTTGATAATACCAATATTGACAATTCACTTCTCTATACCCAACCTGAAGATGTTGCGTATGCCTATGAACAACTTCTGGCTGTGAGTGAAAACTTCACCATAGCGGCCTCTTTTGGCAATGTTCATGGCGTCTATAAGCCGGGTAATGTTGTCTTAACCCCCAGTATTTTGGATAACTCTCAACGCTATATCCAAGAAAAATTCCATACGGCAGCGAAGCCTGTCAATTTTGTATTTCATGGCGGGTCAGGTTCAAGCCTCGAAGAAATTCGCGAAGCAATCAGCTATGGGGTCATCAAAATGAACATCGATACCGACACCCAATGGGCGACATGGGAAGGGGTTAAAGATTATTATGAAAAGTATAAAGATTATCTCCAAGGGCAAATCGGAAATCCTGAAGGCGAAGACAAGCCGAACAAAAAATATTACGACCCGAGGAAATGGTTGCGTGACGGGCAAAAAACATTGGTCGAACGCGTCAAGGTAGCGTTTAATGATCTCAATGCCGTTGATCGTAACTAAGAGAGAAGAATACTTTCCCCAAAAGGGGAAAAATAGAAGCCGTTTTATTTAGCGTAAGTGATTTTTGCTTTTGCTTTAAGAGAATTCATTTTTTTCTCCATAGATACTTTAAACTTATCCATTTTCAAACGTTGCTCAATAAAGTTTTTCACTTCATCAAAACTCATTTTTTGTGCCAGTTTTTTGTCCTCTAAATAGATTACGTGATATCCGAATTGGCTTTGAACCGGTTCTGCGGACATTGCCCCTACTTTCATGGCAAACACGGCATCATTGAACGACGGTACCATTTGTCCACGAGAGAAATAACCCAGATCGCCGCCCTTTGCAGCGCTTGGTCCCGTTGATTTTGATTTGGCTTGTGCTGTAAATTCTACTTTGAGCTTTTCACCGCTAAGACCTTTCATGCTTTTGATAACTGCCTCCGCATCCTCTTGCGTTTTCATCAGAATATGACGCGCACGCACCTTTTCTTTGTCCACAAATTCGTCCGGCTTCGTATCGTAATACGACTTTACCTCTTTTGCATCAACATTGATCGATTCAAACTGCTTTTGCTCCCAAACTTTTGCCGCAAGCTGCATTTTCATACGTTCCATCAACACTTGAAACTCTTGTTTGTATTCTTTGGTCTCTAAAATACCGGTTTTTTTTGCATCTTCGAAAACAAGTTCTTGAGCTATCATCCCCTCTATAATACGCTGACGCAACTCATTTTGCTTATCTGCCGGAAGTGAATCAAAACGACCTTGGGTACCTTCTGCCAATACTTTATTCACTTCATCCGAAGTAATTGCACTGCCATTAACCGTTGCCAGCACTGCTGCGCTCGCAACTGAACCGCTCAGTAACACGCCTAATACCCAAATAGAAAACTGTCGCTTCATCGTTGTCCTTATGTTATCTTTATTTAAGATTTATCAATAGCCGAATTATAGTACAAATATGAGCATATCGCATACAAATTAATGAACATTAAACGCTTTTTTTAACGCTGCTTTTCTTGCGCAATTTTTAAATAGCGTTCTATCGTCTGCAATAAGAAATCTTTGTCAATCGGTTTGGCTAAGTGGGCATCCAAACCAGCCCCGACAATTCTCTCTCTATCACCGATAAGCGCATGAGCCGTCAATGCTATAACCGGCGTAAAGCCTCGATTGTCCCGCTTGTCTATCTCTTTAATAAGACGGTTTGCTGTTAACCCATCCATAACTGGCATATCAATATCCATCAAAACCAGATCAAAAGACTCTTTCAAATACACATCAACCGCTTTTTGCCCATTATCTACCGCCGTAACTTTGAAATTTTGTTGCACTAAAATAGTTTCCAATAATCGTAAATTGATTAAATTGTCTTCTGCAATCAAAATCTTAATATCTGTCTCTCTAGGGACACAGAAAGATTCCACCCTCGGAGCAATACGCTCTTGTGGCATCCTATTGCATACCGCCGAAAGCGTTTTGTGCAACACACTTGGTAATAAAGGCAACGTAATAATCGATTTTACAACTCCTAACAAACCCTCTGCTTTCTCTGCGTAGTCCACTTCAACAATGGGGACAATCTCTAATTCAGGATAGGTCGTTTTGAGGGATTCAATTTGTGCTTTTGATATATGAGGCGCATCCAAAAAGAGAACATTCGTATCAAATAACACCTGATTAACAAGCGTATCAATCGGTGTAATTTTAAGCTTGAAAAGATCCAAATATTTTTGCAGCAATGCTGTTTGTGCGGAACCAGGTTCATACGAATAGATGGCCGCTTGCGTCCCCTCGACAAATTCAAAACTTCCCGCCTCACTGATTTTATGGTTGATTCTGAATGAAAAACGCGATCCTATCCCCGGCTTTGAAGCTAACATCAAATGAGAGTCCATCATGTCCACGTATTTGTGACTCAAACTCAAACCAATACCAAGCCCATCTTTCCCACGGCGCTGATTTTCCCATGCTGAAGCAAATGGGCGCAGCAAAGTCTTGGTATGCTCTGCTTCAATACCAATACCCGTATCACTCACGGCATATTCTACTTCGATACTGCGATTTTCTGTTTTAACCCTCATTATTTCAACAAGGACTTGACCATTGTCGTCGGTAAATTTGATCGCATTTTGTATTAAATTTTTCAGAACCGCCACTATCTTATCCTGATCACCCGTCATCATCTTCGGCAACCTCGGGTCTATCAAAAACATTAATTGTATCTCTTTGGTAGACACTAAGTCTTTGAACTGTGTCGAAAATATTTCGAACGTTTCCAATGGTGAAAATGCTTTTAGCGTTGGATGGACACTGCCGCTTTCCACTTGCATCAGTTCAAGAAGGTTTTCAATATTGCGCATCATTGAAGAGGCGCTTTTGCTAACCATATCAATATATTCTTGCTGCCATGAGCTCAGAGGGCTTCCTTTGAGCAGATCCGTAAACCCGATAATGGCATTCATGGGTGTTCTAAACTCATGCGACATGTTGGTCAAGAATTTCTTTTTAAATTGATCAAAATAACGTTCTGCGGCACGCGCACGCTCCATAACAGACGTATCCCGCAAGACAATCGCCACTATTGGTTCCGCCCCCAAAAGGATTACTTCACAATGTATGGATACGTCGTACTCTTTTCCTTGTGCGGTCACTTTCCCACGGTATTCACCTGATTGTGAGAGCAAAAAAGAGAGATCCACTCCCTGTGGGGTCAACCATTTCTCTATTGATAAGACACCCGAAATATTATCAATTCCAAAAAGAGCCAAAAAGGGCTTGTTCCCCCCTACGACGTCACCTGACAAATACGTATAGACGAACGGATCACTGTGCAAATTTGCACAGGATGTGAGTATCTCTACCGAGGAAAGAAATTTTTCTTTAAATAAGTCTGTGTAATTCATTAGCAAACGTCCTATGCTGATACTTGTAAATACTTATGCAGAATATATTCGAGTTTTTCTCTCGTTAACGGTTTGGAAATATAGTCGTCCAACCCTTTTGCAAGGATATATTCCCGATCGCCTTCCATTGCCAATGCAGTTAAGGCGATAATTGGCATTTTTCCGGAATGACTGCCCCTCTCTGCCGCTTTAATCTCCTGCGTCGCTAAAATACCATCTTTTACCGGCATGTCGATGTCCATAAATACAATCTCGAAGGTTTGGTTTCGGCACGCCTCAACGGCTTCATCGCCATCCGAGGCCGTAATAACATTCAACCCGTACTCTTTGAGAAGCAGTTTAATTAGACGCTGATTAATCAAATTGTCTTCAACCACCAATGCATTGATTCCATGCTGTATGTTAGGCATTATTGCGACAGCTTCTTTTTCCAATTGAAGCACATCAATTAAATGGGTCAATAAAGTTGTTGGTAAAATCGGCTTTGAAAGACCTGTATCGATCACATGCATCGTACGCGCGAGTAATTTCTCCGTTTGATCCAGCAAAAGAACCGTTTTACACGCACGCTTCATGGCAGAAAGTTTTAAAATCCAATCGCTTGTTTGCTGGGGGGCAATAAAATAGACAATGTCCGCAGCCTCAAAAATCGTATCATCAATCAAATGTGTTTTGGTAACACTCACTCCAAAACTGCGGAGATAATTGGTGAGATGATTCGCGTCATCAATGCGTTTTTCATCCAGCAAAACAACTTTGGCCGTATGGGCATTAATCATCCGCATTGCTTGGTCTGACGAGCCATCAAGGGTTAATGCGAAACCAAAAGAAGAACCTTTCCCTTCTTCGCTTGTAATTTTGAGTTCACCGCCCATCAAGCCGATCAATCCATGAGACAAACTCAAACCAACGCCCAATCGATTATCGGCATGATCTCCGGAAACAAAGGGTCTTGTAATAAAAGTAAGTTCGCTTTTGCTAATCCCTTTTCCTGTGTCTTTGACACTAAACCCAACATTACACGTTCCTGACGTGTTGCGCTTGAGAAGCTTAACTTCAATATTTATTCGGCCACCTGATGCCGTAAACTTCAATGCATTATTGTACAGATTGCTAAGCACTTGCTTAATCTTACGGCTGTCCCCTATTAAATGCGTAGGGAGTTTTGGATCTATGAAAAAATGTACGGCTATCCCTTTATCATTTCCAAGAGCTACGCATCCGTGTGCCATCTCTTCCATCTCGGCAATAATATTAAAGTCTGATTTGCTAACCGTCAACCGTTCCGTTTGCATTTGTGCCAAATCCAGCAAATTTTCAATATTTGACATCAAATTGCGTGCTGAACCTTGAACAGAATGTATGTACTCCAACTGTGTTTCACTCGGGGCGGTCTTCGTCAAAAGATCAACAAATCCTAAAATGCCATTCATCGGCGTACGGAATTCGTGTCCAATATTGGCCAAAAATTTTGTTTTCATATTTTCGACTTGAACCACCTCTTCTTGCAAAGCAACCATCTTACTGCGATCTTCTAATCGTAATAAATACAGCTCACTTGAGCCCTTCAGCAGCGTTGATGTCGCTATCATAGAGTGTCGTTTACCCTTTACATCCATAATACCCAAACCATATCCATTGGGACAATGCGTGCGAATATAATCCAACCAGCTTTTATCATATTCCGTAAAAACTTCCTCGTCTTCGTCAACAAAAAGCTCACGAATACTTTCATGCTTCGTTCGTAACTCTTCGATCGTTTTCACTTGGACCAATGAAAAAAAAGCTCTGTTCGCGCCAATCCATCCACTCTCTTTCGTAAAAAACAAAATGGCGCACGGATCCGCGTCCAAGATTTTGTAAAAAAGATCTTTATCGATACTGTAATCAATACCCTCTATATCTGCTGTAGATTTCATCCCTATCAGATTCATGATCCATTTCTTAAACACCAACCCACACTCCTGCACTCAAGATCATACTTATTACCATAAGCGATATATTGTAACACAAAAATTCCATGTATGTGTTTATAGAATAATGCTATAATCCGTAAAAATGAGCGTATGCAGATGAAGAAAGCAACCAAAAAAGAAGTGGAGATCATTAAAACCGCTTTTGTAGCGCGTTACGAGGATGCGGTAACGGAACTTACCTACAAAAATGTCTACGAACTGACCATTGCCGTTGCCCTCTCCGCCCAATGTACCGATAAACGCGTCAACCTCATCACCCCCGCATTGTTTAATGCCTATCCTACTCCCTATGATTTGGCCAAAGCAGACATCAAAGACGTTAAAAATTTACTGCAAACCTGCTCTTTTTTCAACAACAAAGCAATCAACCTCATCGACATGGCAAAACGTGTTGTGAATGTTTATCATGGAGAGATTCCGCTGGATGAAAAAGAGCTCATCACCCTCGCAGGAGTAGGTCAAAAAACAGCGCACGTGGTACTTATAGAACACGCAGGTGCCAATCTTATGGCCGTAGATACGCATGTCTTTCGCGTGAGTCATCGCCTAGGATTAAGCGATGACCTTACCCCCTCTGCCACGGAAGAGACCCTTGTTAAAAAGTTTAAAACCAATCTGCATCAGCTCCATCAGGGGATGGTCCTTTTTGGGCGCTACATCTGTACCGCACGAAACCCAAAATGCGAAGATGAATGCTTTCTCCGTGAGTACTGCAAAACCAAGGAAAGTTTTAAACCGAGGTAAGGTAAAATCACTCCATGATGAAATTATTATTACTTCTTTTAACCATGCTGCTTTTTGCTGGATGTTTCAATGAACGGGGGGTTAGTATGCGTTACTATAATGATTGTGAAGAATACTACGATGTACAGGGATACCATCACAAAAAATGCGATGAGAATGTTATGGATTACCGTGATGTTAAAAAAGCATTAAGCTCGCCCGCTACGGCTGCTGATCCAAAAGTGTGGTAGAGTCTCTTATTTGCAAGCAATAAAGGTTGCGAAATTTGCCCATCGGAAAAGCACATCGCAGCTCGAAAATCCGCTTTTTTTAGCCATTTCTATGTTTTCTACCATTGTATACGGTATCAGCACGTTTTCGAGCGCTTCACGTTTCTGTACAATTTCGTACTCGCTGTAACCCTGCTCTTTTTTAAAACGATAATAGCAGTCAATAAGCTGTTTATTGAGCGTTGCATTTTCACTCAGCACTTTTTCACTGAAGATAAAAACGCCCCCCTCCTCCAAAGAATCGTAAATCTTACGCAGCAACGTTTCTCTCACTAAGGGGCGGATGAACTGCAACGTATAGTTGCACACAATAACTTTTGTACGTCCAAAAGGATATTCTAAGATATCTCCCTCGACCAACGAAATTTTCGATCCAAAGGCTTCTATCTTTTTATGGGCATGTTCGATCATGGCACGGGAGTTGTCGATACCGATTAATTCAACGCCTTCCGTCGATTTCAAGGCGCGTTCAAGCTCTAAAAGCAGGGAGGCCGTGGAACATCCAAGGTCAAGGACACGCCCACCGTTTTGCAATGCGTTAATGGAAAATTGACGCGTCAACTGCAATGACTCCTTGTAAAAAGGGACCGAACGACTGAGCATATCATCAAATACCGCTGCAACATCCGCATCGAACTCAAATTGTTTGGAAATAGGTTTGGTAAATAATACATCGGTCTTCATAAGCAGTATTGTAGCGAAAAGAGTTGTTTTAAGAAAAGGTGGCGCGACGAAACACCAATATTACCCCTTTTCTAAAACATTAAATACCTAGCAAAGTATGGTCCACTTTTAAAAAAGGGTAGGAACCATTTCAACGGTTTTTTTCGTTTTTGAAAGGGGTGGCTTACTTCCTCCAAAAAACGCAATTTCATGTTCTCGTAATATACGAATAATATTTGTAGTCCCCTTCACGCCTACGGGATCTCCGGCAGTAAAAATGTAGGTTTGTGTCCTATCGATTATGTTACGTGCCAACCCGCGCGTAATAATGTCACCCAGCATATCTTCCAGTTTCCCTTTTTTGGTTAAATACGCAGGGACCACACCCCACACCATGGTTAATAGTCGTGCTACGCTTTCATCATGGGTTGCCGCATAAATCGTCATCTGGGGGCGATAACGGGCAAGTTTGATTGCAGACTGACCGGACGTTGTCATTGCGATGATGCCAGCCGCATGCAAGGCATCTCCCAAACGTACGGCGGATTCATTCACCGTATCCATAGGGTCATGATGTTTAAACTCTAAAAATTTATCAAATGGGTATATCTCTTCAATCGATTGAATCGTATTAACCATCGTCTCCACGACCAGGATAGGGTTATGCCCCACCGCGGACTCTTCTGAGAGCATCACGGCATCCGTCCCGTCCAAAACAGCATTCGCGACATCGCTTATTTCCGCACGCGTTGCCGTCTCTTTTTCCGTCATGGACAACAACATCTGTGTCGCGGTAATCACCGGCTTTGATGCTTCGTTGGCTTTACGAATCAACATTTTTTGAATGGTTGGGACACGATGATAGGGTACTTCAATCCCCAAATCGCCTCGCGCCACCATCAATCCGTCCGAATATTCTAAAATCTCATCAATATTTTCAACCGCATCAAATTTTTCAATCTTGGCAAACAGTTGCACATCCCCGTTAAGGGCAGTGATAATTTCTCGCGCGGTAATCATATCCGCAGCATTTTGAACAAAAGATATCGCCATAAAATCAACCTCGTTGGCGACGCCCCACGCCATATCCACACGGTCTTTTGGTGTCAAAACATCGATGCCAAGTCGCGTATTAGGAAAATTAACCCCTTTTTTTGACCCCAGTTTTCCCTGATTTTCGATGCTGACACGGACATACTTATCTTCGCACGAGGTCACGATCGCTCGAATATTCCCATCATAAAGGTAGATGGCATCGCCCACCTTGAGCATTTTTAAAATCGAACCTTGGTTTAAGCAGGTTTGATAGTGTCGCGCACCTATTCTCTCCCCCTCAATCTCTTCGTAATACAAATCAAGAATGTCTTTGGGCTGAAGGTGAAATTCCTCTTTTAAAATACCTATACGTATTTTTGGACCGCATATATCTTGTAAAACACCCACAATCAAACCCGTTTCACGCATTGCTTGGCGTATATTATTAAGTACCCCTAAATGGTATTCATGCGTTCCGTGTGAAAAATTGAGGCGAAAAACATTCACACCGGCGCGTATCATTCCCGATAATATTTCCACACTCTCAGATGCGGGGCCTACTGTTGCCAATATTTTGGTTCGTTTTTGCATATTGTATTCCTTATCCTTCGCCATAATTACTTTGGGTGCATAGTAGCACAATTTAATTACAATTTGTCGATATTGCAGATGTCATCTCAGTGAGCATAGAGGTGAGTTTGACTACAATAAAAAAACCTATTCATTAACTGGAAACCGCCTAGAGCATGCAAAAACGAGTCATAGAAACCGATATTGTGCTAATTGATATCATCGATTTTTCACGCCTTGAAATGTCCAAACAGCTTGAGCTTATTACGTTTCTTTCCCAAAGTTACAAAAAAATGATTCGAAAGATGCTGGAAAATTCAGGGATACCTCTTGAAAAAATGCTTCAGGGGATTATTCCGACGGGCGATGGCTTTTATTGTGTTTTACATCCAAGTCTAAAAGGTTTTGGACCCATAATGGGGCTCTCTTTTATCCATTTTTCGGATTATATTGCAAAAGAATACCCTTATTTCCAAGGGATACGAGTAGCGGTGCATACTGGTAAAATATACCGTTTTGAAGACATATTGGGACATAACAACTTTGTAGGCGATGGCTTAAACGAGTGTGCCCGTTATGTTGAAATCAAAAATTTAGTCGCTAATACCGTCTTTATCTCTGAGTGCGCATTCGACTCACTGCAAACATTTTTAGACGATCATGAAGATTTTTCGGATCTTTTAAAAAAATGTGACTTTCGCCACAGTGCTCGACATACGTTTCATGATAAGCATGGAATTGCTCGCCATGGCTATTTAATTTGGATGCGCAAGGGGGGAATTATTCCTCCTCCAAAACAAGATTGGCTAACCCCTAAAAGGAGAACTCGTGCGCTTTAGCATCGATGAATACGCAAAAACATTTAAAATGTCCAAAGAGATGATCCAAAACAAGATACGGACCAAACGGCTCAATTACATTATTGAATCAGGAGTAACGTATATCCTTGTTCCTCGCAGTTCTTTGGATGAAGAAAAACATCGCAAAATACAAGAAGCCGCCAAACAGCCCGCTGTCGCACCCGCAGCCGTATCCCCGAAAACGAGTGTGGGAATGGTCCTTTCACTCTATCAAAAAGAAAACCACCACCTAAAACTCAAGATCAAAGAGCTTGAGGGCAAAATAGACCGTCTCGTCAAGGATAAAGAGGAGATGCTCATTGCGGAGCGTACGCGCATAGAGGACATTTATACGGCCAAAGACGAACAGCTCAAAAGCATTTTAGAGGTTCTCAGCACCAAGCTGATGCTTTCAAACGCCAGCAATACCGTTCACGATGTCGATGTTACACAACCCGCGCCCCTTTCCATAGAGCCAAAGGGGATTATCGAATTAAAGCGCTATTTAAAATTTATAGGGGTTGGCAGTGAAGATCGAAAGCTCGTGCGCCGCCGTTTTGCAGAGCGTTTTGGCAGCGATGTCCGTATTATCCAACGCGAGGGAGAGTTTTACGTCGATTTGTCTAAATACGACTACACCGACCTTCTCTAGTTAAAATCAATAATTATATACGGTAAAACGTATATAATACTCGCTTTAATGTTTACTTTATGAAACTCCCATTACAATTAAGCAATGGAAATAAATGATTTGTTTAATCTTCTCCACAATGCCGTGGAAGCACAACATAAGGGCAAAAAGATTTCCCAAAAAACAATGTCTGAAAAGTTGGATATTTCCATGCGCACCTATCAAGATTGGCGATTGGGAAACGCTAAACCCCAAGCCGCAAA
>JAUPLR010000113.1 GCA_030836825.1 Campylobacterota bacterium | reverse complement strand
GGCTATACAGGATTAGAACTCGTCAAAATGCTCCTTTTGCACCCGATTTTCGAGCTGTCGTATTGCGCGAATACGGAGGGTGCCACTACGCTTAGTGAAATCCATCCTGCATTGATGGGCGTATGCGATAGGGAAGTCGAAAAAGTGGATTTGGATCGTGCCGCATACTTGTGCGAACTCGTCTTTTTGGCGCTTCCGCACAAAACGGCGATGAATACAGCAAAGGGATTATTGCAGCGCGGCATCAACGTCGTCGATCTTTCCGCAGATTATCGCCTTTCTCAAGAAAATTACGAAGCCTTTTATTGCGAGCACGAAGATTTGGACAATCTCCCCCATGCGGTGTATTCGATTCCAGAGCTCCATGCGAAGGCAGCTCAAGGTGCCAAACTGATTGCCAATCCGGGATGTCATGTGACGGCAACACTGTTGGCATTGGCCCCTTTTTTAGGACACATCGATCATGCGAATCCGATTTTTGTGGATTCCAAAACAGGGGTGTCGGGTGCGGGTAAATCACCGACTTCGGGCGTACACTATGTGAGTGTCAATGACAATATTAACTGTTACAACATCATCAAACACCGTCATGCAACGGAGATTCAACAGCATGCAAGTGCGTTGTGCGATGTTGATGTGCGGGTGACCTTTGTTCCCTCTCTCGTTCCCATGACCCGCGGTATGTTGGCATGTGTTTATGCGACGCTCAAAGAGGAGTGCGATCCATTGGAACTCATGAAAAGCTTTTATGCCCATAAGCCCTTTGTTCGTGTGCGTAATGCTCCTCCTCATACCAAAATGACGTCAGGGACCAATTTTGCCGATGTGTACGCACAACGTAATGGCAATGCTTTGGTCGCGATGTGCGCGATTGACAATCTGATGCGCGGGGCGAGCTCTCAAGCAGTGGCTAATGCTAATATCATGATGGGACTGGATGAAACCCTAGGCATTCCTAAAATAGCGTATGTCCCCTAAGCTACTTCATGAAGGGGCTATCCTTGTTGCCGATTCCCATTGCGCGGCTTGGCGTACCGCGTTTAGTGATTTCTTAGATGCGCTGGAAAGCGATGAAATCCACACAACGCAATTGGTGTTGATGGGGGATAACTTTGATTTGCTCTTTGGTCCGGTAACGCAAACTTTGCGCGATAATCGTGATTCCATTGAACGTTTAAACCGCCTCTCGCAGAGAATGGAGATCCTTTATCTCGAGGGAAATCATGATTTTCGTCTCACTGCTTTATTCCCTCACCTTTATGTGATTGGTCGTTCACAGCAACCGCTGATCCTGACTTATGGAGAACAACGTATTGCGTTATTGCATGGAGATTTGAGGGTGCCGTTTGGATACAGCCTTTATACCAGTTTAATACGCAATCGACCGATACTGTTTTGCTTGAATATCCTTAATACGGTATTTAACGGATTTATCATAAACAAACTCTCTAAGCAGATGCAGCGTAAAAATCATTGCCAAAAAATTCAAAATTTTGAGGCGATAGCCGCCCGTCACAGTACCGCGCCATGGACAAATAAATGCGATGTTATTATAGAAGGACATTTTCATCAAAATCGCACCTATGATGTAGGAGGGCTGAAATACATCAATTTAGGTGCTTTTGCTTGCAATGAAAGATATTATGTTGTAAAATCTTCACAAGATCGAACTATTTTAGATGAGGCCATTTTTCACAAGGAGCCCCGATGAAGGGACATACAGATATCTTAAAAGTCGGTAGCAATGAGATGGAATTGGTTGATTTCCGTATCTTTAAGCGCGAAGACGGTGAGGTATACGAGGGCATTTACGGCATTAACGTCGCAAAGGTACGCGAAATCATTCGATTGCCGATGGTGACGGAATTACCGGGGACTCCTCATTTTATCGAGGGTATTTTTGATTTGCGGGGGGTTGTAATCCCGATTATCAATCTCGCAAAATGGATGGGGATTGATGCGCCCGAAGAGATGACCCAAAATGCGCGTGTCATTATTACGGAATTTAACAACATGCTCATTGGATTTGTGGTGCATGAAGCAAAACTGATTCGTCGTATTAACTGGAAAGACATTGAGCCTGCATCTTTTGTCGACGACAGTTTGGGCGGTTCCAAGGTCACGGGAATGACACGAATTGAAGACGATAGCGTCTTGTTGATTTTGGACTTAGAAAGTGTTGTGCAAGATCTTGGTCTGTATCAGCCGTCCAATACACGATTGCTTGAACACCAAAGCAAATTTACCGGATTGGTGCTTTTGCTGGATGACAGTGCCACCGCGCGACGTATTATCAAAGAAGCGTTGGTGCAAATGGGCTTTACGGTTATGGAAGCCAGTGATGGAGAAGCTGGGTTTGCAATGCTTGAAGAGCTGTACGAAGTGTACGGTTCAGAATTGTCGTCAAAATTGCGCCTCATCGCTTCGGATATAGAAATGCCGCGCATGGATGGGTTCCATTTTGCTGCAAAAGTAAAAGAAGATGATCGTTTTAAAATGATTCCGGTAGTTTTCAACTCATCCATTAGCGATCGCTTTAGTGCAGATCGTGGAAAAGAGGCGGGAGCAGAAGCGTATTTGGTCAAATTTGATGGAAGTATATTTTATGATGAAATTGCGCGCATAGTGCAAGCTCATATGCAATAGGGGTAAAAAATGGATGAATTTGAAGAGATACTGCAGGATTTTTTAGTTGAATCGTTTGAGTTAATTGAACAGCTCGACCAAGATTTGGTGGAGCTGGAGACACGTCCGGATGATTTGGATTTGCTCAATCGCATATTCCGTGTTGCACATACGATCAAGGGCGCAAGCTCATTTTTAAATTTTGATACGTTGACGCATTTGACGCACCATATGGAAAATATTCTTAATTTGGCGCGTCATGGGGATATTGTTATTGATGCGGGAGTAATGGACGTTATTCTTGAATCCATTGATTTGATGAAAGCATTGTTGGCCCGTATTCGCGATACCCGCTCAGACGATGGATTGGATGTGAGTGCGTGTGTTGTACGTTTGGACGCAGCCGTCAATGGTGATGAAGTTCCTGCCGTTGTTGCCGCACCAACCCCAGAGCCTGTTGCAGCGGCTCCTATTGATGAAGGAGAAGAGGATTACTCTGGGATGAGTGACGCTGAAGTTGAAGCAGAAATTGAGCGATTAATCACGATTAAGAATGCAGAAGCGGCCGCTAAGCGAGCTGGGAATGTTTCTGCCGCGGGTGCCGCGGAAGACGAAGAGGAACCCGATTATTCAGGAATGAGTGATGCCGAAGTTGAAGCGGAAATTGAGCGATTAATAACGATCAAGAATGCAGAAGCGGCTGCAAAACGAGCTAGTGGCGCCACACCTGCAACACCTACCCCAGAGCCTGTCTCAACCCCTGCCCCTGCAGTTGTTACACCCTCCGCGCCTGAACCAAGTACGCAAGTTGCCCCCGTTGCAAAACCTGCGGCGGCGCCTGCTGCACCGCGAAAAGTGGAACCAAAAGAAGATGCGGATGCCAAAGGGGCAACGGTAGAGCAAACCATTCGTGTTGACGTTAAACGCCTTGATCACTTGATGAATCTTATTGGTGAACTCGTTCTGGGTAAGAATCGCTTAATCAAGATCAATGATGACGTTGAAGAACGCTATGAGGGGGAAGCCTTTCTTGAGGAACTCAATCAAGTTGTTTCGATTGTCTCTCTGGTAACAACGGATCTGCAAATAGCCGTTATGAAAACACGTATGTTGCCTATTGGAAAAGTGTTTAATAAGTTTCCACGTATGATACGAGACCTTTCAAGAGAGCTAAACAAAAAGATTGAGCTTGACATTTCGGGTGAAGATACGGAATTGGACAAATCGATTGTGGAAGAGATCGGTGATCCTCTGGTGCATATTATTCGAAACTCATGTGACCACGGAATTGAGGTAGGAGACGTGCGTATAGCGGCTGGAAAAACCGAAGGCGGTACGATTCAGCTAAAAGCGTATCATGAAGGGAACCACATCGTTATCCAAATTATCGATGACGGTAAAGGTCTTGATACGGACATGCTTAAATTAAAAGCACTGGAAAAAGGGCTTATAACGGATAAAGAAGCGGATACCATGAGCGACAAAGAGGCCTATGGGCTTATCTTCCGTCCGGGCTTCTCAACCGCTGCGCAAGTAACGAGCGTATCGGGGCGTGGCGTTGGTATGGACGTCGTTAAAACAAACATCGAAAAACTCAATGGTATGATTGATATTGACTCAGAATTGGGCAAGGGTACCTCGATGAAGCTCAAAATTCCATTAACGCTGGCCATTATTCAAGCGTTGCTTGTTGGGGTTCAAGAGGAATATTATGCGATTCCTCTAGCGTCGGTTTTGGAAACGGTACGTATCAGCAAAGATGAAATTTATACCGTTGAGAACCGTTCGGTTATGCGTCTTCGGGACGAAGTTCTTTCGTTGGTGCACATCGGGGACATCTTCGAAGTTGAACGTGTGTTTGATAACAGCGAGCATGCGTATGTTGTTGTACTTGGGCTTGCGGAGAGTAAAATCGGTCTCATTGTTGATACATTGATCGGACAAGAAGAGATCGTTATCAAGTCTCTTGGGGAGTATCTCAAAGGGATTGAAGGCATCGCAGGGGCTACGATTCGCGGAGATGGCGGCGTGACGCTGATTGTGGATGTCGCCGCACTCATGCAAATGGCTAAATCGGTCAAATCAACCGTAGGAACGGAAAGCGGAGAAGGTAAAAAGTTAGGTGCTAAAAACAGTGCCAGCGACTACTGCGTCATGATCGTGGATGATTCAAAAACCGATCGTACGATTATGAGAAAAGCACTGGAATCATCGGGTATTACACTCATTGAAGCAGTTGACGGTATTGAAGCGATGAATATCCTAAAGCAGGGGGATCATTTCTTTGATGCGATGCTCATTGATATCGAAATGCCGCGGATGGATGGGTATACGTTGGCTGCTGAGATTAAGAAGTACAATAAATACAAAAATCTTCCTCTCATAGCGGTTACGTCACGTTCAGGAAAAGCGGATCGTATGCGCGGTGTTGAATCGGGCATGGTGGAATACATTACTAAACCGTATTCGTTTGACTATTTACTGAATGTGGTTAAACGTAATATTAAATTTAATGAGGGGCTGTAATCATGAGTGATCAATTGCAACAAGTTATTAACAAGCAAAACAACGCGCTCGTAGGCGATGAGAACAAGATTGATGATGTTGTTCAGCTCGTTGGCTTTATCGTGGGTGAAGAAGAGTTTGCGATACCCATTTTGAGCATACAAGAGATCATTAAACCTATCAGCTGTACGAGAGTCCCTCAAACGCCGACGTATATTCTGGGCGTGTTCAATCTGCGCGGTTCGGTTATTCCATTGATTGATTTACGGGCCCGTTTTGATTTAAAAACGCAAAAGCATACGGAGGAAACACGCTTTATTGTTATGAAAAGCGGTGATGATGTTGCCGGTTTTGTTATTGACCGCCTTACCGAAGCGATTCGTATGCCAAAACGTGATATCGGACCTGCGCCTGAAACCGTTTCGGAAGCGGAGACGATGATTGATGGCGTTGGTAAGCAATCCGATCGCATCGTAACGATTTTAAAAGTACACAAACTGCTAGAGCGTAATTTTTAATCTGCCCTTGATTCATTTGTGGCACAATGTCACTTATGAATGAAACACACTATGAACTAAGACGTCAAAAACTGCTGAATGCTTTGGAAGAGGGGGTTGTGATCCTCGCTTCCGCTTCCCCAAAAACCCGTTCCAATGATACGCAGTATCCTTACCGACAAAATAGCGATTTTTATTACTTGTGCGGCTTTGGAGAAGATAACGCACTGCTTATTTTGGTGAAAACCAAAGAAATTACCAAAAGTATTCTTTTTATTGAGCCCTATAACGAAGAACATGCCCTTTGGAATGGGGCACGGTTGGGTGTTGAGAAAGCAAAAGAGCGTTTTTGTGTGGATGAAGTACACGATATTCATGAGTATCCAACGTTGATCAAAGATATTTTACGCGATCACGTTGCTTTGTATATTGATTTGTTTGATGAATCGTCATGGATACGTCAGGCAAAAAAATCTGCAAAAGAGCTGCATGAAACGCGCGGAGTTAAACGGCATATCAGAGCTATATATGATGCAACCCATTTGATTCGCTCTCAAAGATTGATTAAATCCCAAGAAGAGATAGCGCAGATCAAAAAAGCAATTGAGCTTACCGCAATCGCTCACCATGAAGCGATGAAATCGTCAAAAGCAGGACTGTACGAATACGAGCTTCAGGCAAAAATGAGCTATGTTTTTCTTTCAAAGGGTGCGCAGGCTGAATCCTATGAAGCCATTGTGGCGGGAGGTAATAATGCCAATACCCTTCATTACATCGATAATCGTGAGGTGTTGCGTGAGGGTGATTTGGTATTGATCGATGCGGCATGCGAGTGGGAACTCTATGCAAGCGACATCACGCGGACGTTTCCGGTTAATGGGAAATTCTCTGAGGTGCAGCGCTATGTGTATGAAAAAGTGTTAGAAGTACAGCTAAAAGTAATCGATGCGATAAAACCGGGGGTCAAGCGAGATTGGCTACAGCACTACAGTGAAGAGTTGCTGTGTCAAGCATTGATCGATTTGGAAATTTTGAGCGGTGTGCGTTCAGAGTTGTTGGAATCCAAAGCGCATAAAAAATATGCACCGCATGGAATAGGGCATTGGATGGGATTGGATGTGCATGATCCCTGTCCGTATGTTGATGACGAGGGGGAGAGCCTTTGCTTTGCGCCTGGAATGGTGATGACCATCGAACCGGGCATTTACATACGCGCTGATGATGCAACGGTAGAGGAAAAATATCGAGGGATCGGTATTCGTATCGAGGACGATATTTTGATTACCCAAACGGGATGCGAGAATCTCTCCAGTGCGATCGCCAAGAGCGTAGAAGAGATAGAGGCTATGTGCAAGAGTTACGTGTTATAGCGATAACTCCATCCGCTGAGGCCGTCTTTTGCTTCTTGAAAATCCTCTGACTCCCCTAGAAAATCTATGATATGCAATAACGTCCATGGAATCGTATTGGCCTGCGCATCGTCGACCAAATGGTGTGGCATAGGAGTCTCTTGGGAGGTCATGGCAAAAGCGATCCGTTCGCGGTTGTTAAGGACATGTTTCACATCGGTAATGTTGTAATCGGAACAAAATTTTTCAAGCAGCTGTGCTTTGATGGGATCCGGAATAAGATCGGCTGTGTTAAGGATAAAAGTAAAGTGCAATGAAGGGTCGCGCTCGCTTTGAAGCGAAGGGGAAGCCATAACAATAAAGTCGACGTTTTCCAGCAAGGTTTGGATCTCGTTGTGTGAGAGATACGTATGTACGCGCAGAGGTTTAATTTCAGTCATTATTGGTTCCCGTTAAAAATATTTGTGATCAGGGTAGTTATTCCGATATGGAGATTGTAGTTGCTAATGGGAAAATCAATCGATTCATCACTCAAATTGACCGTATGCATACTCAAGTAGGTTCCCAAAACTTCCAAATCAATAGGTACGTATGCAGCGCAAGCGTGTGCGTCATACTTGGTGCGCATTAACTTTTTGGCGGTATTGCTTTTCGCAAGTGTGAATGCGAGGGTTTTAACGCTCATTAAATCACACCAACGAAGAAACAGCTCCATCGTTAAGACGGGAGCAGGATTTCCTTCGGGGTCAAAAAGGAGCTTTTGTTCTCGCAGGGGAATCAAAACACTTAACAGTGCCTCACAGTAGGGAGGCGTTTTTTGCTGCCAAAGCAGTGCTTCATCGCTTCGATCAGTGGCTGCTTTTATGGCTCCTAAAATCGCAGAGGATTCCCCCCATTGGAGCAGTGTTGACATGGAATGTAGTTTCATCGGGCATCTTTTTTACAGAACAATAACCTTTTTTGTATAATACACGCATTAACACAAGGAGTTGAAACAATGGATAAAGGATGGAGCACCAACATCATCGCATTTGGATTCGTAGGCGGATCGTATTTATTGCAAGGAGAGATTGCAAATGCGGTTCGATCTGCCGGATTATTTGCCCTCTCCGGTGCCGTTACTAACCAATTAGCCATTCATATGCTCTTTGAAAAAATCCCCTTCTTGTACGGTTCAGGCATTATCTTGGATCGGTTTGAATCGATACGAGAAGCGCTTAAAACGCTCATCATGGAACAGTTTTTTAGTCCGGAAAAAATTGAAGCGTTTGTCCAATCCCAAGAGCGCACCATCAATTTGGCGCCCATTATAGAACAAACCGATTTTACCCCTGCGTATGATGCACTCGTTTTGAGTGTTATGGAATCACCGCTGGGAGGAATGCTGGGTATGTTTGGCGGTGAGGCATTGATTGCAAAGCTCAAAGACCCGTTTATTACAAAAATCAAACTTTCCACCATTGCAATTTCACAAAGTGACTCTTTTGTGAGCGCGCTTAATACCCACTTGCGAGAGGGTAGCGGGACGCTGACGCAAACCATTGGCGAGATCGTTGAATTGCGCCTTGCTGAGCTTACACCGCTCATGGTCAAAGAGATGCTTCATGATCTTATGAAAGAGCATTTAGGATGGCTCGTTGTATGGGGTGGAGTTTTTGGCGGAGCGATAGGGATCGTCTCTGCCTTTTTAATTTAAAAGATTTTACTTAAAAGACTTGACAACAAGTGACTCAAAGTATTATAATATTCCCAATTCAATGGAGAAGGAACAAACATGTCAAATATTTTTGAAAAACTAACCCACCAAATGACCGAGATGATTGAGTCATCGATCTCTTTGGCCTTGCATAATAAAAACAGCGAGGCTGAACCAGTCCATTTTTTATGGGCGTTGCTTGCGAATAGCAATTCACCCCTGAATCAGGCGCTAATTAAAATGGGTATTGATAAGATAGCGATTGAGTTGGACGTTAAAAGCGCTGCATCTAAATTGCCAAGTGTCTCCAGCGTGACAAAAGAAAGTATTCGATTGTCGCGAGATTTTGTGCATGCCCTAGAGCGTGCTTCGGCTGAGATGGCAGTAAATGGGGATGCCTTTATCGATATTGATACGTTTCTCATCGGAAATCTTAATCACACTCCTTTTAAAGAAGTATTGGAAAAATATACCG
>JAUPLR010000112.1 GCA_030836825.1 Campylobacterota bacterium | reverse complement strand
CTTTAGTACGATGGGAAGCGGTTCGAGATAACGATCCACAATGGGTTGATTTTCAAGTAATGAACTGCGAAATCGGTGTGCTTGAGCGGGAAGAGCTCCTAGGGGTATACCACGAAATTGGGTAAAGGGGACGAGTTTTATAGACGTATTGGAAGGAGAGATAACGGCATTTCGAGTGATTTTTTGACTGCTGTGCAGTACGTTGAGGGTTGCTTCGAGGGTAAAATCAAAATAACGACGTACGCCGCCTTCATCTAGGACATAAAATGTTCCCGTGTTATTGTCGCAGATGTCTTTATCAAAAACTGCTGTGGAGTGCTGAGGCAGTGACTCGATAAAGCCACGTGGAAATACGTCAATTTTTTGGATGACCATCGTCGGATACTTGGTTATAAAAACGTCGTATAGCTGCTTGCTAAGGGGTAATACATTGAGTGTGGTTTGTTTTGTAAAATTAACATAACGTACTTTAGCGACATCGACACTGCACCCGTTTAGCTCGAATGTCTTGGCAATTATTTGAGCATTGATACGGTACGTGCTTTTGCCCTCTGGGATTTGCAAAATTTCAAAACGTTTAGGACATCCGCTAACGAGATCGGAAGAATATATCTTAGGTTCTTTAAAGGTGTACGTTTGTTTGAGAGTATCGCACCGCGCTGCCGCGAAAAAAAGAAAAAGTAAAATTAATAATCGCGTAAACATAAATGTGATTTTAACACATTCTTATAATCTTTTTATTTATTGTTTCCAAAATAGATATCCACTCCAATGCGAAAGAGGTAGTTTGGTTTGTAATTGTACTGCTCATGAAACGAGACCAGCGGATCCATTTGATAAAAAACATAATCTTTCCACAAACGCTGGCGCCATGTGACCCCTGCCGAGTAGTCATAAATTCCCTCTTGCGGGTGGAGATTATTCATGTAAGCAGTGTCCAGTAGGTCCTTTGTTCGTCCATTCATTCCAACATAATAACTGCAGCTGATATCTTCTCGATAGGCATTAAAATAGGAGATTTGGGAGAGATAATTCATCCCTTTTATTTCACTGTTTGTTGAGCGTTCCAGTAACAATCGTATCATTTCTGTATTTGAAATTTTACGGTCAAAATAGAGATCTGTCCATTCATCGAATTTATCTCTTACCGAATATTTAAACGTTTGTACCGGTCTTAAAAGCCAATTTTCAAAATAGAGAGGATATTCAGCATTTGTTTTTACATACGGATTAGTTATTCCGGAAATACCGATAGACGTATGAGCAAACAATCCGCGATACAGCGAGTTCATGTAGTACTTTAATCCCACACCGCTGTCTTGATGGGCAGTATTGGTAAGACCCTTAATATTATCTGATTCACCGCCAATAAAGAGCTGTAGTTGTTTTTGGGTTTTGGGCAATCTCAGTCGAGCCGTGATACCATGAAAGAGAGTAGGATCCCCTCGCTCATTGTATTCATACCCACCGTGGAGTTTTACGTAGCTACGATTTGTGACGTCCAAATAGGTTTCATCTTTGAAAAAATTATTGAACTCTGCAGAGACTAAAAATGCTTCTTTTCCTTGAGCATCCGTATTATTACCCTCTTGGGTGGCATTAATGTCCTCCTCTTCATGAAATAAATGATCTATGTTGGAAGAAACAACACGCACTTTTTTTGATAAGTATTGTTCCATTTCATCCATTTGTGCGGTAAGCCAGCTTAACTTGCCGGATTCTGTCTCGTCTTGTCGTGCTGTCAAAGGATCCACTGTTTGCGAATAAGCGGTCGCACAGAGGAGTAAAAAAGAAAGAAGTGGTTTAAAATACATGGCAACCTCTCTTCTAGGAGTATAAACAGCTAACTGATTTTTAAAGAGTCGACCAGTTTATTTTATTGAGCCTACCGTCTAAAACAGTAGGTGTTGCTCTGATTTCTGCTTCTTTCGCAATCTCTTTTTGTCTCTCTATCTTTGCCGTCAACTGCTTCTCTTCATCTGGGCTCAATACGAGATTTTTGTATTCTGTCGATCCTTTTGCAACCGCTATGAGCCGCTCCCCCATTTGATTGCTATCTTTTCCTTTAAATATCCATTTGCTCATAGGAATTGCTTCGGCGTGAAACGGCAATGGAAACAAATAAATTTTAAAAGTGTATTTGTCTTTAAGCGTTTCCATTTTTTTTTCGAATTGTTTACAGTAAGAGCACTCTGGATCGGTGAAGACGTACAATACGCTCCCGCCGGTTCCGTAACTAAACGCTTCTTTTCCTTCGATAATATTTTTATCCAAGGGAAAGGAAACTCTTTCTCCGGTCTGAGTATAGGTTCCATTGCCCGCGATTAAGATTTTTTTATCTTTTGTCACATAAAAATCAAAGGGTTGTTTGAATTGACCCGGAGCCACCTTTGTCGGCTCTCCTTTTATCAGATAAACATCGCCTTCATCTTTGACTTTGAGGACACGTATCTGGCTCTCTTGTATGATATTGAGTGAGCCTAACTCGGTAACTAGAGGATCGTTTGCCATTAAAAGGGAAGCCATGCCGGCCCAAGCAATCAGTGCTTTTTTCATCGTTTCTCCTGTTGGAACTATTTTGTTTAGATTATAGCCGATTTTAAGAAATCTACCCTCGTGCGGTAACTTCGAGCAAGTGATAGCCGAACTGGGTTTTGATAGGACCATACAAGACGCCGACACTGCCGCCGAATACTGCTTGGTCAAACTCAGGGACCATTTCTCCCGGACCAAATCTGCCTAAATCCCCACCTTTGCGTCCTGATGGACATTTTGAGTTTTCTACTGCTACACTTTCGAAGGATTCGCCGCTTTCAATCTGTGTTTTGAGAGCGTTACACTCTTTTTCTGTTGCTACTAATATGTGTCGTGCTGTTGCCCATGTTGCCCATGCCATGATGATCCTTTTTTTTATTGTTGCTGGAATTTTATTCTATTTTTGATGATATCGGACTTAGTCATAATATGACCCTCAAGCGCTCGGCTGGATTTAAACCAACACATTAGTTTAACAATTGTTTTTTGGTAGAATACATCATATTTTTAGACAAATAATTGCTAGACACAAGGAAAGCTATGAAAGAGTTAAGCGCAATTGATTTATTGCTAGAATTTGAGCGTGACATTAAAATGGCGTTGTATACGCTTGATAGATATAACATTTCGGCCAATTTGGCTTTGGTGGCATGTGATGATTATGATGTAGACAAAGCTCATTTATTGGCAGGCATACGGCAAAGTGATATTGCAAAAAAAATTAATGATCATTACATAGCCGTTTTATTTACATTTGTGGATTATGCCGGTGCTTTGTGTGGACTGGAAAAACTACTCAGCCGCTATGCTCAGTACAATTTGAAAGCAAGTTTGATTATGTTTAAGGAGGGCGAAGAAATCACGTCAGTTTGCGAGCGAATACTAGCAGGCAACCGTGTTGTCCACCAAAATTCTGACACTAAAATATATTGTGAAAATCCAATTTAGAGATACATCAACTGTGAACAAGGATACTAAGGTATATCTTTATATGCTTCTTTTCTTTGTTCCTGATATTTTTCAGATCTCATGACATCAATGATTTTTCTTGGCATCTTGAACATCTCTGCTATATCGTAGGTTGATAGAGATTTATCTTCAAGCATATAGTTATATTTGTATGGCATTAGTATCTCGGCTGCAAAGCGAGCAGCTAAATGTTCAGAGTCAAGACTTGCATCTAGTTGTACATCTGATGTACCTAATAAATATTCTACCAACTTTTCAGCATTTCCAGTAAAATGTTCACGACTTCTATCTATTATAAGATGGGATAACTCTTTAGTAGCAATATATCTTCTCCAGCAGTTGTTTTGGTCTTTATTAATATCTATGACTGCATTTTTTTCATATCTAAGAAGTCTTCCAAAAAGAGCATGTTGACGCCAATCTACGGAATAGATATTGATTTCTTTAATGGGAGATTTTTTTATTACTAAATCAAGTAAATTTGGAGTTCCTGTTTCTTTATCTAAAATTCTTAATTCTTCAGTTTCAGAAACAGGTGGAAAAGATGGATCGTTTTGTAGA
>JAUPLR010000111.1 GCA_030836825.1 Campylobacterota bacterium | reverse complement strand
TATGGAGAGTTTAAAAGTGCTCCTGTGAATGTACGAATGACCGAGTGGGACATTATTGCCACATACGCATACAACAATGCCTTGAGTGCGGACATCAGCTATGCGATGCTCAACGATAAAAATGATAATCAAGATAATGGAAGCGATGCCGGCTATGATCGCTTCTTGGCACGTTTGCACTACCGTTTTTAATACAGCAAGGAAGACAATGAGTGAAAAATCCACCATGACCTTGCTAAGCGCCTGCGGCAAAGGCGGGATGGCAACGGTGGTTAAAATACATGCGAGCGGCGCCTTGAAACAGCGGTTTATCTCGTTTGGGATTATGCGGGGCAGCGAGATTATGATGCTCGAATGCTCACCTACCAAAAGCACGTTCGAAATTAAAGTAGGAAATGTCAGTTTAGCGCTTCGAAAAGAAGAAGCACAGCTCATAGAGGTTAATAATGTCCGATAAAAAAATCACCGTTGCTCTCGTCGGACAGCCCAATGTCGGCAAAAGTATGCTTATCAACTCGATCAGCAATGCGCGACTGCAAGTGGGGAATTTTACGGGGGTAACGGTTGAAAAAAGCGAAGTATTGTTCGAATACGACGGGTACGCGTTTAGAATCATCGATCTTCCCGGGACCTATGCGTTTACCGATTATTCGATCGAAGAGCGTGTGACGCATGATTTTTTGTGTAATGAACCGTATGATCTGATTATCAATGTCCTCGACTCCACCAACATGGAAAAAAATCTCCAACTCAGTGCTGAACTCATGGCGATGAGTAAAAAAATCGTGATTGCGTTGAACATGAGCGATGAAGCCGATAAAGAAGGCATTGAGATTGATACCGAGTATCTTTCACAGCTTTTAGGGGTGTCGTGTGTACGTGTTTCTGCCGTAGCTAAAACGGGGCTTGATGAACTCATGAAGTCAGTTATTGAGGCATACAATAATCCCCTTCAAGAGGCAAAACTGATTTTTAGCGAAGCGGTGGAAGAAGAGATTTCTTTGATTGCAGAGTATTTGGATCGCCGTCATTTTAAAGCAGTTATCTCCAATCGTAATATTGCGATCAATTTGCTGATGAAAGAAAAAAAGACCTATCGAACGCTGCATGATAATCCGATATGGACAGAGCTGCAACCCCTCTTGATCGAAGCGGATCAGCATATCGCTTTGCATCATGACAGTGATGATATCAAGGAAATATTTGCCGAAGAGTATCTCGCATTTAATCGAGGTGTTATTACAGAGGCGGTTAAATCCAAACCGAAAACCGCTCAACTCAAAACAACGACCGAAAAAATCGACCAAGTACTGATTCATCCTATTTTTGGTATTCCGATCTTTTTGTTTTTTATGTGGGGACTTTTTCAGCTCACATTTGAACTGGGTTCTATCCCTATGGATTGGATTAATGGCTTTTTCGGATGGTTGGGAGAAACGGTCGGGGCAACGATTGGTAACGATGAAATACGTTCTTTGATTGTGGATGGAATCATTTCGGGTGTGGGTGCCGTTGTTCTGTTTGTTCCTAATATTATGATTTTATTTATCGGTATTGCCCTCTTGGAGTCGACGGGTTATATGTCGCGGGTGGCCTTTTTGCTCGATGGTTTTTTCCATAAATTCGGCCTGCATGGGCAATCATTTATCCCATTAGTAAGCGGATTTGGGTGTTCGATTCCGGCGTATATGTCGGCACGAATTTTGAAAAATGACCGAGATCGCCTACTGACTCTTTTTGTGATCGGATTTATGAGCTGTGGAGCGAGATTGCCGGTATATGTTCTCTTTACGGGAGCCTTTTTCGGTCCTGAAATGGCGGGGAATGTACTCTTTGGGATTTATATTTTGGGAGCGATGATTGGTCTCTTCGCGGCAAAATTGCTCAAAATGACAGCCTTCAAAGGGGCTGATGAGCCTTTTGTTATGGAGATGCCAAAATACCGTCTCCCCTCGGCAAAGCTCGTTTGGCATACGGTGCAAACCAAAACCAAAATGTATTTGAAAAAAGCGGGAACCTTTATCGCCGCGGCATCCATGCTGGTGTGGTTTTTGAGTACGTATCCTAAACATGATGAGCTGAGGGCTGTGTATGAAGCAAAAATTGAAAAGGCAGTTAGCGATGAAGCCAAAAAAATGGTTGAAAATGCTCTTGCGGAAGAACAGCTCTCTCAAAGTTTCTTAGGGCAGATTGGGCATGCAATCGAGCCGATTTTTACCCCGTTAGGGTTTGATTGGAAAATGGCAGTGGCTCTTCAGACAGGATTGGCGGCAAAGGAGGTGGTTGTCTCTACGATGGGGGTATTATACTCGTTGGGTTCAGACGCAACCGAGAAAAACAACTCTCTGGTAAGCGCGATACATGATCACATACCCTTTCCCTCAGCGGTGGCGTTTATCGTCGTCATTATGACCTATCTGCCGTGTTTGGCAGCATCGGTCGTTTTTACACGAGAAGCCGGGGGAATTAAGTATTTCATCTATTTGTTTACCTTTACAACGATCGTGGCGTATGCACTCGCTTTTGTGGCGTATCGCATTGCGCAGGCAATCGGTTAGCATTCGTTAATCATCCCTTGGTTACAATGGCGTCATGAATACATTATTAATGATTGAAGATGATCTCGAACTTGCCGAGATACTGAGTGAATTTTTAGAACAATGCGGGTTTAAAGTAACCATAGAAGACGACCCTTTTAAGGCGTTGAGTATCCTGAAATTAGAAAAATTTGACGCGGTCATTTTGGACCTGACGCTGCCGGGTATGGACGGATTGGAAGTGTGCAAAGCGATTCGTCAGCGCCAAAACATACCTATTCTTGTATCATCAGCCAGATCCGATGTTTCGGATAAAATAAATGCCCTTGAGCTTGGGGCCGATGATTATCTTCCAAAACCGTATGATCCTCGAGAGCTGGAAGCGCGTCTGCACTCTGTGCTGCGCCGTTACGATGCCCTTGTCGCACTGGCAGCCGAGACTCAAAGCGATTTCAAGCTCAACGAGGCAGCTAGGCAAATCAGCCACAAAGGTCGGCCGTTGGATTTAACAAACGCAGAATATGGAATATTGGGACACATGATTAAAAAGCAGGGGATGGTGGTTTCGAGGGAAGATTTGATACATAACGTAAGCGCGATCAATGAGGACTCTTCAAACAAAAGCATTGATGTTATGATGGGGCGTATCCGCAATAAAATTGGGGACAAAGACCTCATCGAATCCATACGCGGTATTGGCTATAAGTTACTCTAAGTAAATGCTAAAAAGAAACGGTGTATTTTTAACGATATTGTTTGCCCTTGGGGTAACGGTTTCTAGTGTCAGTTATACCTTTTACCAACTCTATCAAACGAATCGGGCCAAACATGACGATAACCTGTTTGGCAAGTACGCCCTCATTTCGCAAATTTATCATACCTTTTTGCTGAAGCAAATTTCTCTTCCCATTTTTGAAACCAATTTGGCGATGTACGATTTGTATCCGATCGAACGGGAGGCACAATATCGTGAGATTACCAAAAATGCTGTAGTTCTCAAGCAAGACGGTGTTGCCGCAATCGAAATACACCGCCAAATTTCTCATAAATTACCCTATCAAAATCTGATTATCAATCATGTCCATGCCAGTATGTTGGAATATGAGGACAAAATTTATTTTTGGATTCAGTCGGCTCATTATCCGATGCTTTTGGAAGATCGCGGCAGCAGAGCCTATGATGCGAACAGTTTGCTGTATTCATACGTGACGATTTTAGCCATCTTGCTTTTGTCGTTTAGGTTGATTATCCACCGACTCTCACCATTGCGACGTTTGCGTCGTCAGATTGCCTCGTTTGGTGAGGGGAACATGGGAGTGCGTTTTCACATCAGCGGAGAGGACGAGATAGCGCTAGTAGCGCGTGAATTGGAAACTACCCAAAACAAAATCCGCGCACTTATAGACTCTCGGACGCTCTTTTTACGCAACATCATGCACGAGCTAAAAACCCCAATTGCCAAAGGACGCATTGTCACCATGATGGTCGCAGACCCAAAACAGCGATCACGTTTTACCAGTGTTTTTGAGCGGCTTGAAGGATTGATCAATGAATTTGCCCTTATCGAAGAGGTGAGTTCAGGATCCCAATCGTTGGAGAAAAAATCACCCTTTCGTTTGGTGGATCTCATTGATGAAGCGGTGGATATGGCGATGATTGACCCAGAATCGATTGCGCGTGAGATTCAAAGTACGGTGATGATCGAAGCAAATTTCCGGCTTTTTGCAACCGCCATTAAAAACATGATTGACAATGCGATCAAATACTCGCCTACAAACACCATGTCTATTCATATGGAAGAAGATATGATTGTGTTTTCAAACCACGGAGAGGCTCTCAAAAAACCATTGGCGTATTACGTAGAACCGTTTACAAAAGATCATCCGACCAAAGACAGCTTTGGTTTGGGTTTGTACATTGTTAATGCGATACTGATCGAACACGGTTATTGTTTGGCATACGAACGTAGGGAGGATAAAAACTGTTTTTTATTTATACCGGAGCGACGAACGAATTTACGAGGGAGAGCACACAAAAATGAAAAAAATATTAATAACCAATGACGATGGATATGAGTCCGAGGGGCTTTTAGCGCTTATTGACGCACTCAAAGATTTGGCGCACATCACGGTCGTCGCCCCATCTACCGAAAAATCGGCCTGTGGGCATTCGCTCACCCTTACGCGACCCTTGAGTTTTGTCAGTGTGGGAGATGATTTCTTCAAATTGGACGATGGAACACCCAGTGATTGTATTTATTTGGCACTGCATTCGATGTTTGAGGACGATAGGCCGGATTTGGTTATCAGCGGAATCAACAAGGGTTCGAATATGGGAGAGGACATTACTTATTCAGGAACCGCCGCAGGTGCTATGGAAGCCGTGTTGCAGGGGGTTCCCTCCATCGCAATCTCTCAAGTAATGGATTTTTCCGAACCCATGGGCGATTTCGAACTGGCTAAAAAAGCGATACGTACTGTTGTGGAGAAAATCTTTGCAGGGAATTTCCCGCTTAAGGAGCGTGAGTTTATCAATATTAATGTCCCTTACGACGTGGGTGCGTTGGAATTTGCTGTCACCTATGCCGGATATCGCCGTTACGGCAATGATGCCCACCTTCACCGTAATCCTCGCGGTATGGAATACTATTGGCTAGGACTGCACCCGTTGGATTTTAAACCGCGCGATAACCGAAGCGGTTTATGTGATTTTGAAGCCATAGAGCAGGGGATGGTTTCTTTGACACCAATAAAGCTGGACATGAGCGCGTATAAATCAATCAAACAGCTTCAAGAGTGGCTATGAGACATACCCGTACGAAACTTCTTTTTGGGGAAGAAGCTCATGTAAAACTGCAAAATGCCAAAATTCTTTTATTGGGCGTTGGGGGCGTAGGGAGTTTTTGTTTGGATTGTTTATACCGCTCTGGGGTGAGAGATATTACCATC
>JAUPLR010000110.1 GCA_030836825.1 Campylobacterota bacterium | reverse complement strand
TTTTACCGATGGTCGTCATCGCTTCATCCCATGTCGTACGAATCCATTTACCCTCACCACGTTTAGAACCCGGTGCGCGCTTCAACGGAAACGGAATACGATCAGGATCGTACATTTGTGAGGGTAAATGGATTCGTACGACATGGGATGAAGCGATGACGACCATCGGTAAAAAGATGGGAGATACACTTCGCAAAGGGGATAACCTTTCAAAAAAATCGGTGATGTATCATGTCGGTCGCCCTAATGAAAATGGATTTGTTCCCCAAGTATGGGAAACTTTGGGTCTTGATTCGTACAACTCACACACGAACATCTGTTCATCAAATGGCCGTACTCCGACGATTTGGACAGCCAATGATGACCGTACGAGCCCTGACTGGGCGAATGCGAAATTGATTTTCTTAAGCACATCCCACGCAGCCGATGCTGGGCACTATTTTGCTCAGTCTGCAGCCTTTATCGCGGATGCTCGTAAAAAGGGCGCAAAAATGGTCGTTATGGACCCTCGTATGTCCAACTCTGCGGGTATGTCCGATCTTTGGATCGCTGCATGGCCGGGTACGGAGGCTGCTATTTATCTTTATTTGGCTAACCGTATTTTGAGCGAAAATATGACGGATAAAAGGTTTGTCAAGAAGTGGTTCAACTGGGAAACCTTGATGAACGATCAAGAGCAGCTTGATTTTATGCTTGCAAAAGGTCAAATTACAAAATTGCCAACGGATAACGGTTTTGAGAGCTACTTGCAGCTTTTAAAAGATATGTATGCTCCCTATACATTGGATTACGCAGTTAAAGAAACCCATGTGCCGGCGTATAAACTTGAAAAGCTCTATGAAATGTTCATTTGGGCAGGTGATGCAATCTCTACGTATATCTGGCGTGGACCGGCTGCGGGTAACCGCGGTGCTTGGATGGGCGGACGTGCGGCGTATTTTTGTATCGGTCTTCGCGGTGCCATCGGTACGCAGGGGGGTACATTCTTCCACCACTGGCACGTTATTTCTGTCTCTGGTAAGGGCGGAAGTTCTACAATGGGGCAGGGTGCAGGCGGAGCGGATGTTCCTAAGGTTAAAGTATGGAATGAGCTTACATGGCCTCCTGAATGGCCTTTGTCAACGTATGAAATGTCGTATTTACTGCCGCATCTTCTTACAGATACCGCATGGCAGAAAAAATGGAACGACCGTGGTTTAACGGTTCCGAGTAAACTTTCTGTCTACATTCCGCGTATGTACAATCCGGTCTGGATTAATCCGGACGGTTTCCGCTGGATTGAAGTTCTCAAAGACGAAACAAAGATGGAACTTACCATGAATCTCTCTCCGGTATGGTCAGAGACAAACTGGTACATGGATTATGTTCTCCCAGTGGGGCTTGCAGGTGAGCGCCATGACCAGCATTCAGAAGCTACAATGCCGGCACGATGGACCTCTTTCCGTCAACCGGTATTGCGCGTAGCGCTTGAGAAATCGGGCTGGAAAGCTAAAAACCCTAATCGTGCAACGCTTGAAGCACACGTTAAAGCGGGTCTTGGTGAGGTTTGGGAAGAGAATGAATTCTGGTTTGATTTGTGTGTGAATTACATCGATCCGGACGGAACCCTCGGTGTTAAAAAGATGTGGGAGTCCAAACGTCATCCGGGCAAGCCGGTTACGATTGCTGAGTGGTACGATGCTGCATTTGGTGATAATTTGCCAAAACTCAAAGAGACAGCAACCAATGATGAGCGTTACAGCAAAGAAGAGTTCCCTGTGTACGCTTATTTGCGCGATCACGGTGCTTGGATGGAAGAAGATAAAATTTACCATGCTATGGAGCGTGAGCTGCACATGGAAGACGGAGAAGTTATTTCTCACGGACATAAATTTGATGCGGCTTCTATGAGTATTGGTGCGGGTGGTGTTATAACAGCAAAAGACCATAAAGGCAAAGACACCAAAATCGGTATTGAAATTGACGGTAAAAAGATGGAAGGATTTGCAACGCTTACTAAAAAGCTGGAATTCTATACCCAATGGGCTACGGATTGGAAGTGGAGAGAGTACTCAATGCCGTTCTATCCGCGTAACGAGAAAGAGAAAACAGAGATGGTTCACCTCGTATCGCATGTTAATCACATGTACATGAAAGAGGAAAACGCATTTGCTCTTAATACGGTATTTCGTTTGCCGTATAACATTCATACCCGTTCTGCGAACTCTAAACACTTGATGGAGATTTCACAAAACCACGATCCGATTTGGATTTATACCAAAGATGCACAGCGCCTTGGATTCAAGCGTGGCGATGCGATGCGTGTTAAAATTGTGGATACGGTCTCTGGCTTGGAGAGCGGGCACTTTGTCGCGATGGCAGTACCGACGGAGGGCGTTATGCCAGGTACTTTGGCATGTTCACACCATGGCGGGCGTTGGAAGTTAACCAACGCCGTTACGATCCCTAATGGGGTGAGTGATGGCAAGGTTGCAACAAATACGGCACCGCGTGATTTGACGAACAAAGAATTCCTCAAAGAATCACCGGCGAACATCGGTAAAGCGGGAGCACAAACAAAAATCGATGACTATAGCGGTACTACCGGTATCAATAGTTTCGGTGTTCCGGTTGCTGAGATTCAAATGGATGGAAAAGTTGGTAAACTCAAATACGTTGAGGGGATCAAAGGATTTAAAGCGGAGCGTTTTGCGGAGTACAATCGTGATTCTGAAAACATTTGGTGGGATGGTTTGAGCGGTTCATGGCAAAATGCCGTAGCAGCTCCTCATCCGGATCCTGTTTCGGGTATGCATTGTTGGCATCATAAAGTTATCCTTGAGCCTGCTCAGCCGGGGGATAAAATTGGTGATATTTTTGTAAATTATGACAATAATCTTAAAGTGTATCAAGCATGGAGAGATCAGCTCACGCGTGGCTTGGATTCAAATTCAACCCTACGTCGACCTCGCCATATCAAACGCCCATGGGTTACTCTTGACCCATCTGCATACGATGTTACTATCAAGTCTTAGGACTTGATACCTTTTTCTAACCTTCTTTTCTTATGAGCTTCTCAGTCGAAGTAGCTACAATCCCATTACTATTTAAAGGTCTGAATAATGGATGAACTTATTGCACGTAGTAATATCTACGCCCTTCTTTCACGTATAATGCTCCAAGAGCTTGACGTTGAAATTTTGAATAATTTGATGAAGGATGAAACGGTTTTAGAATTTTTGCCTCATTGGAATGAGTGGGAATTGCGTAACAGTTTACCGCAACAAAAGCTTTTAGAGGAGTATCTGAATCCTGATTTTACCAATCTTTCTTTATTGCATTTAGTCCCTTATGAGACGTTTTACACGCGTGCGGATCAGATGATTGAAACGGGCGGAGCCAATCCGGTTACGGATATGTACAGCGCGTATGACTTTGTTGTGGATTATGCTGTTGCGCGTGTTGTGTCCTCAGATCATATTGGGGTTGAGCTTGAATTTATGCACCACTTATGCCAAGCACAGATGAAAGCTGCAGAAGAAGGGGATCGCGATTCCGTCGTAGAACTTACCGCGGTACAGCATCGGTTTTTGAATACCCATTTATTGCAATGGGCGCCGATGTATTTGATTAACATGAAATACGAATCGCGTACCCCTTTGTATTATGATGCGGCGGAAATGGCATTGGAGTTTATTCTCTCAGATAATGAAATGTTAAGCGCGGTTGTTTCCAACGCCTCATGAGTCTTCTAATCCTCTCTCCTGGTTCATGCGTCAGAGCGCTGAGTGTCAATTCGATATGTCGTCATTGTACGGATGCATGTCCTACCGGCGCTATCACTATCATGGAGCGTCTCCCCTCTATCAATCAGGCACAATGCGTCGGATGTGCGGGATGCATTGCTGTGTGCCCTACGGAAGCATTGAAACTGGATGATTTCAGCCCTACGGATTTTTTCTTTTCTTTTGCAAGGGACGAGGAAAATCTTGTTTCCTGTCAAAAGAATGTACCGTGTATCGCGGCTTTGAGCAGTGAACAATTGATCTCTTTTGCGCAAATGAAGCAAGGGATTGTTCTGGATACGGGGCACTGTTTCCAGTGCGACATCGGAGAACGTGTTTTGGCTGTGATGGCGAATACCATGGATAATGCCAATTATCTGCTTGAAGCCATAGAATCGGAATATACCGTTGCGTGTGAGTCTATTGGTTATGCCGATACAACGCAACCCGATGAAAAAGCAGATCGACGAGATTTTTTTAAGAATTTTCATTTACGCGGTATCGGTAAAGTGCGCAGTGACTTTGAAAAAGAGGTACAGCGTACGACGGATGAATTTGTACACTATTCTACAGACCGCTCTCATACTCAAGCGTTACGGACAAAAAAGATAACGGATCGACGCAAGCTCTTTTTTACCGCATTAAAGCGTTTTGATGCTCCCTCTGAATTTCATGTGGTGCAAAGCGATAAAATTACGTTTACTTCTCAGAAGCTGTTGGAGGAAGAATTATGTACCGCGTGCGAAATGTGTCATCGTGTGTGTCCTACGGGAGCATTGACTTCGGACATGCGTAACTCGAAGATCGATTTTGATCCCTTCTTATGTGTGAAATGCCATTTGTGTCATGATGTGTGCGAGCTTAACGCCATTACGCTTTCGACGTCGTATAATCTAAAAGAATGGTATGCCCCCAGTGTTCAAAATCTGGTCACGTTTGCGGTATGCCGATGCAATGAGTGTGATGGATTGTTCAGTTCCGTCGCAGGAGAAAAAATTTGCCGCCGCTGCCGCCTCGAAGAGGAAGAAGCGCGTGAGCTTTGGGGGTTATAAATGATGAACAATGACAATTCCATAACGGTGGAAACAGCGCTGTATGGGTATATTGCCCAAGAGGCGCACAGCAGTCGGTTCTCTGCCATCGTCAATAAGCTGTTTAAGGGAAATGGTATCGACGCGATGATCGTTCCCATGAACATACGCCCCGATGATGTGACGTTTACGATTTCTCAAATGCGAAGCTCAAAATTAAGCGGTGCGGTGATTTCGATAGAATATCAAGAAGAGGCTTTTGGATTGTTAGACGATGCCTCTGAGGCAGCTCAAAGGGGCGGATATTGCGATTTTATCCGTATTATGGATGGAAAACTCATAGGAGAGTTGATTATGCCGACTGCTTTGGAAAAGTTTGCGCAAAGCGATGAATTTCAGGATGACATTGCTCTTAATTCAATGACACGCTATTTTTATGAATTAACTACAGGAGAATACAATGAATAAAGCAGATTTTAGTGATTTAAAAGCAGAATTTGACCAATTTGTCCGTGAAAAATGTGATACAGAGGCTTGCGATACAAGCGGTGAAAATACCCCTGATGATGAGCCGGTTCCCGGTTTCGTGGATGAATTAACCGATAAACTGCTTTCCCCGTATCACAGCGGTGTTTATCTGTCACGTTTGGACATTAAGCGTGTTGCGGAAGCGATCGATGAATCCATCCCGATCAAAGAGCGTAAAAAAATGCTCCAAGCATTGTTTCGCCATACGACACGCAAAGCATACTTGCGCGGTGCATTTGATGAGTTTAATCGTCATTTTGGCGGGCGTATTTTAATTTATACAGAGCTTGCCGAAGCCTTTCCAGCTTCAAAGTCTATCTTTGAAGACAACATTGCAAAAATTAAAAAGACACAAAAAATTTTAGATCAAATTGTGGAAGATTATGAAGAGATGGAAGCGACGGATGATCCGATGATGGTGTAGGCTTATGCCAACATCCCTGAGAGCTTAAGCATCAGCTGCCAAACGAGGGCGGCGCTAATTCCTGCCGCAAATCCAGCTACAATGTCATCTCCCATTACTCCCCATCCCCCTTTGGCATTACGATCGATGCGTCCGATAATAGAGGGCTTTTTGATGTCGTAAAGTCGAAAGAAAATAAAGCTCAGTGCTATTTGCACGGCAATACCATTTTCCCACACCGCCAAATCGTTCAAGGCAAACAGCATACCAGGGGCAATGGAGAGGGCGATCCACATCCCGACCAGTTCATCAATAACGATTTTTTGATTGTCGTGTATGCCGCTTTGCCGTTCATAACGATCAATGCTTTTGATGGCAATGAGGGTGATAAGCAAGGTGAGTAAAAAAAGGGTTTGAGGTCCTAAGAAGATCAAAACGGCTAAACCCATAGGAAGAGAAACAAGCGTTCCTATTGTTCCGGGTGCTTTTGATGCGTGTCCGCTGTAAAAGAGGGTAAGAAAAAACCAATTGAGATTCATGCGCGTACCTTAGTTGAGGGAGGTGGTTTGATAGAGATTCATCAGCTCAACGTAAAAATCTTTTTCGCTGTGTTCTTCAAGCAACCCGTTGACGGGCATAATGTCGTAATAGAGTTTTGCTAAATTTTTAAATCGATCCGGATACAAAGAAGAAACGATAAGGGACGAGATCTCTTTGCGTACCAGTACAGCAGGGGGGAGCAATCCTTGTTTCATAAGCTCAAGAATCGATTCGGAATGGTAGGAGATATGGTGATGATGTCCGTGAGGACAGGTCTGGATGCTGACAAGCGTTTTACACATATTGCAATAGACGTACTCGCTGGACATGGAGACTTCAATGTTTATCCCTTTCATGCGGTCAATTACCGATTTATTGACATTGCGATCGTAGTACATTCCGATACCGGCATGATTTTGCCCAATCATAAGGCGATCACAGCCGTAGTTCTTCGCTACGATTGCGTCTAAAATGACTTCGTTGCTGCCGGCAAAAATATAGCTGTTTTCGAGAGGAACAACAATAACCCGGCTGTATGGGAGGTAATTTTTTACAAAAAATTGGAGCACTTCGTAACGAAGCTCATAGCTGAGATCGGTACTGTTGTACGGTTTTAGCAAGAAGATAACAATTAAATCCGTGCGCTCTAAGCTTTGTCGTATAAGACGCTCATGGGCACGGTGCAGGGGATTGGCTGCCATGAAAATTGCGGTTGTGTGCTTCGCTCCTATTTGATCTTGAGCCTTATTTATCGTTTGGCGTATGGAAGTAATAGGGGTGACGTCAATGGTATAATCACCGCAAATAGCGTAATTTCCAAGTCGTTTATAAGTAGCATTGACGCCAGGGTGCGAGAGATCTTCGGTGCCGTATATTTGGCGTAGGCGCTTGGAAGGATCTATGGCAAAAACTTCATCAATGCATATCTCGCCTATAACTTCTTGATCACAGACCAGATCAAGGATTTCCCCTTTTTTGGTACTGAGTAAAATGCTCTCATTGGTTCTTCCCCTAGGGGAAAGAATGAAAGGGAAGGGGAAGGTGCTGCCATTAAACATCCCTGTTTCAAGTACTTGAGCGCATTGCCGCTCGTCCATGAGCTGTGTTACCGGTGCGAGGATCCCTGATTTGAGCAGCGTGAGGGCAGAGAGCACCTCTTGGTCAATATGGAGGGCCCTATTTTTTCTTAACGATGCCATACTTTTTTCTTTTCTCCCACAAGCTTTTTCGTGAAATACCTAATTTTTTTGAAAGTTCTGTATCCGGAAAACGGTTTTGGAAATTGAGCATGATGTATTTGACGTATTCTTCGATCGGTAAAATTTCACTTTGATCAAACAAATTGTTTTCGCTTTTCATCTCAATCGTCCTGAAAGGAATGTGATCAATGTAGTCGGTGCTGGAGATAATGCATTGACGATTCTCTAGCAGTTCAAAGAGTGCTTTATGGTCACTTTTTTTAAAACTTTGAAAATCAGTGAGATAGACGATTGCATGAAGGGGCAAGGAGGCGATGTCTTGCAGTGCTCTGCTTGAACCCAATGAAATGAATTGTAGGGCTTTGTTCTTGTGTTGGGCATAGCGAAAGGCAAACGCATCGGCGTATTTTTGATATCCACTGCAAATCATAACCGGAAGTTCGGTTTTGTCAAAATCTTCATCGATTTTGATACCGTTAAACATGTGGGCCAAATAGCGTTCGTGTGTTTGATTTTGATGGCGGAGTCGTTCGTGGTTTTGAAAGTGTTGTATTTTACGGATAAGCTCTTCGATCATAAAGGGTTTTAAGATATAGTCTTTTGCCCCTGCGGCCAGTGGTTTGGAGACGGTATCGTTGCTGACGTACGAAACCATTAAGATAACAACGGCATCCTTATACGTTTCAATAACGGGATAGATATCGTGTCCGCTGATATTGGTCGAGAGAAGAACCACGTCATAGGAACCTCCCTTGAGTGCTTCTTTGGTTGAGCTGCTAATATCGCAGTTATGACTTAAGTCGCTGAGCTTGGAAGCGATACTCTGCGCGAGATAAATCTCATTTTCAACGATTAATACATTCATCCGTTTATCCAATCAAAATAGTGTAACGAAGCGGTAGCGATTACTCCCACTCCTTCTTTACGCCCAATGAATCCTAGGTGTTCTGTTGTGGTCGCTTTTATATTTAACCTTGCAGGGCTCAGATGCATTAATGGTGCGAGGGTTTTACGCATCTTCTCTTTATAGGGGGCAACTTTTGGCTCTTGTGCAATGATGGTGATGTCTGCATGAGAAATCACAAAGCCAAAATGGTGAATCATTGCTACACACCTCTGTAATAACACCTTCGAATCGATGTTCTTATAGTTTTCATCCGTATCAGGGAAAAGCATCCCAATATCCCCCATGCATGCGGCACCCAAAAGGGCATCGATGAGGGCGTGAATGGCAACATCGCCATCACTGTGCGCTTTAAATCCATAAGGAGAGTCGATTCGCACGCCTCCCAATACCATGGGTTTGCTCTCTTCAAAAGGGTGAATGTCAAAGCCGTTACCCGTAAATGTCATGGCGCACGGAGCCTCTAAGCACTCCAGAGAGGCCAGATCATCAATATGGGTGATTTTATCGGCACGAATGTCACCTTCAACATAAGTGCGAGTCCCTCCATGCGCTACTATTGCACTGCTTTCATCGGTATACTCTTGCATGGTATTAAGGGCTAAGCGCAAAACATCGGTGCGGGAGAGCTGAGGTGTTTGAACCCGTTTGATCGATTCGCGCGCGATGGTCTCATCCCCATAGAGGATGGTGTCGTTTACCCCTAGAATGGGTACGATGCAATCGGCCTGTTCTTTTGCAGCAATAAGACGTGCAATCAGGTCTGGGGCAATGCACGCTCTGGCGATGTCGCTGACGAGCACGTAGGGAGTAGTCACATGGGCCAGCGCATTGCGCAAAGAGCGTTGACGTGTTTCTCCTCCTGCAACAAGAGTAACATCACACATTTGTTGCATAAAAGGCAATTCCTCAGGATGAGCAACGACGATAATGTTCGCAAACAAAAACATCTTAGTGATACGATTGGTAACAAACAACCAAAGCGGGTCGTGACCAATTCGCAGCCATTGCTTTTTTACGGGGACCTTGAAACGACTAGAACTACCCGCTGCGAGAAGAATAAGTGTCAAATCAGACAAAATATATCCTATTTTTTTACGTACTGTTACGAAATTATACACTTGAAAAGCTTTTTTTTATCTTGTTTATGTTAAATTGTAAAGATAGCAAGAGCGTTAGGTAGGGTGATCGGTTTTCCTAAAAGTTCTTGAATTTTTTAATATACATTGAAACCGATAAGACCCTTTTAGGGGGTATTATTTATAAGTCCACCATAGCTTTATGCAAGACCAAGGAGAGAATATGAGAACCCAATGGGTCGCTAAACGACAAAATAATGCTTCTCCTACTCAGATGTATTATGCCAAGCAAGGCATTGTCACAGAAGAGATGGAGTACATAGCAAAGATAGAAGATCTTGATCCTGAACTGATTCGCAGTGAAATAGCTCGCGGTCGATTGATTATTCCGGCCAACATCAACCATGTAAACCTTGAGCCAATGGCCATCGGAATTGCCGTTCGCTGTAAGATCAATGCCAATATCGGTTCGTCGGCGATTGCGTCAGATGTTCAAGGAGAAATTGAAAAAATTCAAGTTTCCCAGCACTACAAAGCCGATACGGCTATGGATCTTTCAACGGGTGGAGATTTGGATGAGATTCGTCGTGCGGTTATCGACAACTCAAAAATTCCTATCGGTACCGTGCCGATTTATCAAATTTTGCACGACGTCAATAATAAAATAGAAGACATGAGTATTGAAAAAATGCTTGAGGTTCTTGAGCGTCAGGCACAGCAAGGGGTGAGTTATTTCACGATTCATGCAGGATTTTTACTCTCTACAATGCCAAAAGTAGCCAAACGCAAAATGGGAATCGTCAGTCGCGGCGGTTCACTCATGGCGGCATGGATGATGCACTACCATCGCGAGAATCCTTTTTTTACAGCGTTTGATGAGATCTTGGACATTTGTGCACGTTACGATGTTTCTCTTTCGCTTGGTGACTCTCTTCGTCCCGGTTGTTTGGCAGATGCTTCCGATGATGCGCAGCTCAGTGAACTCAAAGTATTGGGTGAGTTAACGTTACGTGCATGGGAAAAAAATGTACAAGTGATGATCGAAGGTCCAGGACACGTCCCTCTTAATCAAATCGAGCGTAACATGAAAATTCAGCGTGAATATTGTCATGAAGCACCGTTTTATATACTAGGACCCCTTGTAACCGATATCGCAGCGGGATACGATCATATCAGTTCCGCTATTGGTGCGGCCGTGGGCGGATGGCATGGCGCTTCCATGTTGTGCTACGTAACGCCAAAAGAGCATTTGGGATTACCGAATGCTGAAGACGTTCGTAACGGGATTATCGCGTATAAAATAGCGGCTCACGCTGCGGATATTGCACGCGGACGTAAAGGTGCACGTGATATTGATGATGCAATGAGCGATGCCCGTTATGCCTTTGATTGGAATAAGCAATTTGAACTTGCCTTGGATTCAGAGCGTGCTCGTGAGTATCATGATGAAACATTGCCGCAGGATGTTTTCAAAGAGGCAGAGTTTAGCTCCATGTGCGGACCAAAGTTTTGCAGTTACAAAATTACACAGCAAATTATGGACAATCCCGAATCCATGGCGTGGATTGCAGAAGAAGAAAAAAACGCTGCATTAGTAGACTAAATATTTTAAGGACATAAAAAATGACGGAAGAAATAGTAAAATCAGCACTCTCAAAAGTAACTTATCCGGGATTTACCAAAGATATTGTTGCTTTTGGATTTGTAAAAGAGATCAAAATAGAGGGTAAAAATGTTAGTGTAACCGTTGACATTACCTCAAGTGCGCCCGAAGTGGCTCATCAAATTACCACGGAAGCGACTGATGAGCTAAAGATTGCAGGTGCGTCGGATATTGTTATTAATGTTCAGACGCCAAAAATGCCAAGAGAGAGCTCTTCAAAAGGCAAAAACCTCGCGCCACAAGTTAAAAATTTCATCATGGTCAGCTCAGGTAAAGGGGGAGTCGGTAAATCGACAACCTCCGTAAACTTGGCGATAGCACTCGCTATGCAAGGGAAAAAAGTAGGTCTTTTAGACGCTGATATCTATGGACCGAATATCCCTCGTATGTTAGGCGTTGAGGGGATGAAACCCGAAGTTGTGGGAAACAAAGTTCTTCCGATCAAAGCGTATGGCATCGAAATGATGTCTATGGGTTCATTAATGGAAGAGGGGCAATCGCTTATTTGGCGCGGTGCGATGATCATGAAAGCCATCGAGCAGTTCTTGCGTGATATTCTTTGGTCTGACTTGGATTGTTTGGTTATCGATATGCCTCCGGGAACGGGTGATGCGCAGCTGACGTTGGCGCAAGGTGTTCCCGTTACGGTAGGCGTTACGGTGACAACGCCTCAAAAAGTAGCATTGGACGATTCACGCCGCAGTTTGGATATGTTCAAAAAATTGAATATTCCAATCGCGGGTGTTATTGAAAATATGAGCGGATTTATCGCTCCGGATACGGGTGTTGAGTATGACATTTTCGGCAAAGGAACGTCTGAATCGATGGCAAAAGAGTTTGATACCGCTATTTTGGCACAAATTCCGATCGAGCCATCCATTCGTACCGGTGGAGATGAAGGTAAGCCGGTGACTTTTTGTGTACCAACGTCAGAAACTGCAAAGCGTTATATGAAAGCGGCAGAAGATATCTGGACAGCGATTGAAAAAATCAACGCAGAGGGTGGGGTTGACAATCAAGCGATTCAGCCCAATACTCCTGCGGGCGTATCGGCGTGTTCTACGGCAGCTGCACCGCAGCCGCAAGCATCAAGCGGTGGCGGTTGTGGTACGGGATGCGGTTGTCATTAAGCGCTTTTACCCAAAATTTATTTTAAAACGTTTATAATCTACCCTTCTTACATGAAGGGTAATTACCAATGCAGTTAAAAACTAAAATTTCTCTCCTCCTTTTTTCTTCCTTGTTTGTTTTATTTGCTGCTATTTTTTACAATACCATCGCCGACTTACGCAGTGCTTCCGCCAAAAGTGCCGAATCGCAAGGTATAGCAACTGCAAAAGTAATTGAAGCAGGACTCACGGCGCATATGATTTCAGGGACGATGGATCAGCGTGATACGTTTATAAATCAAGTAGCATCATTAGCAAACATGAAAAAATTATGGCTTGTTCGTTCTGCAAAAGTATCCCGCCAATATGGGAAAGGTCCTTTTACGGAGGATGCTCGTGATGGGATTGATAAGTCGGTATTGGAAAGTGGAGAAGCCGTTATAGAAAGTACCGGTGGAATCTTTGAAGATGCTACGGTGCGTCTCTCAGTTCCTTATAAAGCAACTTCGAACGCTAAGCTTGATTGTTTAAGCTGTCATGATGTAAAAGCAGGCGACACTTTGGGGGTTATTTCCCTAGAAATGCAAACGAACGATTTGAAAGCATTGAGTTATCGTAATATTATTATTGGCACGGTTTTATTGTTAATTTTATTTGCAGGTATGGTCTATTTTTTGCATAAAAAAATATTGATTTATTTTGACCGTTTTGACGCGATTGGGAAGTGTGCTCGTGCCGTTTACAATGGGGACTTGCACGCGCGCATTCCTGATGAATTGTGTGATGATCAAGATGCAAGGGCTTTGAATGCATTGATTGAAAAATTTCAGACATCGGTAGCAACGATAGAAGAAAATTTATCAGGCGTCATCCATATTGACGATACGGAGGATCCCCTGAAGGCATTAAGCGATGGATGCGGGCGTCTAAAGGATATCCATGTGTTTACGCAGGCACTGCGTCGTGATGTCAATGCAAGTGAAGCGTATGAACGCATTGCGCATCATTTTTCAGATCAATTCAAGATTGACGATGTGAGCTTGATCTCTTATAACCCGCTTTCACAAGAAACACACATTGTGTATGAGAAAAAAGCAATTTTGTGTGATGCGCAAAGTGGCTGTCCGGCAGCCAGATCAGGTGAGCGAATCGATTCTTCGAAGCCCGATGGCATTTGCCCAAAAATGATTACCCCCAATGAGCAGTATGTTTGTGTTCCTTACGCTATTGATAGTGCGTCTACTTTTGTCGTATCTATGGTGAGCGACAAGAAGAATGCACTAAACAGCCTTCGTGCCGGTGTTCATGTAGTGGATGAAACGCTTCATGCCCTTCGAGGAGATATTGCCCATCACCAAATGAGTGAGGATATAAGAAAGTTGCAGCGTATCGATCCATTAAGCGGATTGTATACCAAGAATTTTTTAATCGAGCGTATGTTTATGATTGTCAAAGAATCCAAGCGCACTGCGATCCCGTATGGGGTTATGATGATGAATGTGGATGATTTTACAACGATCAATACGGTATTTGGAGAAAAAGTGGGGGATGAAACGATTCGCATTATTGGGCAGACACTTTTGGATTCTTTACGTGAAAGTGATGTTATCGTTCGTTTGTCTGGTGATGAATTTGTCGTCTTGCTGTATGACTGTGATCCGACACAGGTCAACAATGTGGGCGAGAGAATTCGGTCTCTTTTTGCAAACAAAAAGCTCAAAGCGAACGCTAGTGGCTTTATTAAGACGATGCGTATCGGGACCGCAATATTTCCGCAAAATCATAAGGACATCGCGCAGTGCGTCGCGTTTGCGCGTCTGGCGATGAATGAAGCAAAGAGCGAAGGTGGAAACTTGAGCGTTAAGTTTCACACAAGGCTGCTTGAATCTAATTAATCTAATCCCGTTCGCCCTGAGCTTGTCGAAGGGCAGCGAGAAGTTTAATAAAATAATATAGGAGAGGGAAAGGTTAGAAAGAATCTCCGCCAGGGAAGAGTCTTTCCTCAAACTCTACAACGCGATTACGTCCTGTATTCTTGGCTTCGTAGAGAGCAAGATCGGCAAATTTAATGACCTTCCAAATCGAATCAGCATCACCAGGGAAATGAGCAATACCGATACTGAGCGTTTTAGTAACCGTATCAGCGCCGAACTGATATTTTTTCACACCAAACTGCGTGCGTATTTTTTCGCCTACTTGCAAGGCTCCCTCTGGCGTAGTATTGTGCAGGAGTACTAAAAATTCTTCCCCGCCATAACGGATGGGAAGATCTGCTTTTCGTACGCTTGTTTGTAATATTTCAGCAAGCGATTTAATAACAGCATCACCGCAATCGTGCCCATACGTATCATTGACCATTTTGAAGAAATCAATATCAATCATAAGAATCGAATAGCTAACGTGTGAACGCAGAGCCTGTTCGGCGGTTTTGTCGATAAACTCTTCTAAAAACCGACGGTTATACAGGTGCGTAGCTCCATCACGAAGAGAAGAGTCCCGAAGTTTATCCATGAGTGTTCGGCTCTCAATAACCGCCTTAGCCGCTTCAAAATAGTTTTTGATACTTGGAAGCAATAAATTGTATCTTTCAATTGTTTCTGAATCTTTTGCAGAATACGAGAGGATGAGCGCAAGATCATCGTTTATGTTGAAAGGGATACACGTATACTCTTTGTCCTCAAGCGTACAGTTTTGGCATACATTTGGAAAATCGGTTGAATAGATATCGCTATTGGTGCGATATGCACGACACTGCGTTGCCTCTTGATCGACGATTGGACGGCAAAAGCTTTCGTGATCAGTTATGTACATTAGTTTGCGCATTTTGCTTTGTTTTTCTATTTCATACAGTGCAAAATGACTGAAATGGAACCGCTCTTTGAGTACGTATATGAACCGATCGTATATTTCATCTTTACTGCTGTCCAGTTCGATGGTTTTTTTGAATTTGTAAACATCCGATAGCTCTTTAATGATCAATCCAGTCGAATTGAGAGGATCAACACAGGAGACATTGGAGCGTGACATAAAGGTGTTGAGATCATGTTTAATGCCAGAAAAGGTCTCTTCCATTTTTTCAAAAAGGGTATTCATCTGTTCGGCTACTTCACTGCCCGCATCTTTAAGCGATGTCTTGAAGCGATAAGTAAAGTCTCCCGTTCGCGCACGCTTAATTCCTTGTTGTAGATTTTCGAGCAAATGGATATACGGTTTGAAATAGTGATTGGTAGCCCACAGCGCAACGAGTAAAAAGAGGAGATTGATACCAAAAATTTTGGCAATGGTCATCGCCCCTGCTTGGCGAATGTCATTGATATCAAATTCCATACTAATAGCACCTAGAACATCGCCCTCTTTTGCATTATGGCAAGCGAGACAATTCGGGTTTTCAAGGCTGGTCGCGATATACGGAATGGTGACACGCAACGTCGCCTCTTTGGTGTTTTCCGTTATTTTTTGAATAGCAACACCATCTTTGAGAACTTTTAAATCAATAGCGTCTCTGGGGCGCTCATTGCTAATACCGGGACCATGTTGGGCTTTTATATTGTCCGAACGTACAATCCACAGAGACTTTACGTCTTTTAGATGAGAAATATTGGTAAGAAAAAACTGACGTTTATCCATCGTATCGCTGGCCATATGGGCAGTAAGCCCATCGCGAACAATTTCAGCCGTCATTTGGGATTTTTCGATGGCACTGCTGTAGCCGTATTCGCGAAAGTTTAGAGCAACATTGGTAATGGTAGCGATGGCTAGGGCGATGAGCATCATGGCAACAATTAATAAAATCTTCTGATTTGTTTTCATGCGTGAGGAACCTTTTAAGACGATAAATATTATTTTATGTAGGTTATCCGAAAAAAGGTTAAAATTGTTTTAAGAGAGCGTTTTTTTAAAGCATTACTCTACCGTAACGCTTTTAGCTAGATTTCGTGGCATGTCTACATCGTTGCCTAATCGGATCGCGATTTCCATTGAAAGAAGCTGAAGGACCACCATCATTTCAAAAAATTCCAACATATAATCCTCCGTCGACTTGGTCCGGATATGGTCATCGGCTTTGTCAAAATCCAGAGGGCTGATGGAGCAGATGGTAGCGTCACGCGCGCTGAGTTCTTCGATATTGCTTTTGGTCTTCTCATATAACTTATGCTGTGGTAGCAATGCAATGGTAAAGAGTTCAGGATCGGCAAGCGCAATAGGACCGTGTTTCATCTCGCCGCTGGGATATCCTTCAGCATGGAGGTAACTGATTTCTTTGAGTTTCAATGCACCCTCAAGGGCAAGAGGGAAGAACACATCCCGACCGATAAAAAAGAAGCCATGCCCATGTAAATAACGTTTGCTAAGACGACGCAACTGCTCGTGCAGTGCAGGATCGACGGCTACGGTTGCGGGGAGGGCACGCAAAAGACGTATTTGACGTCTAATCTCTGTAGCGTCCAATGTCTTTCTCTCATTCGCTAGGAAGAGACTCAGCATCCACAATACACATACTTGAGTTGCGAAGGCTTTGGTGGAGGCAACTCCTTTTTCGATTCCTGCGCGGGTAAGGACTGAAGCATCTGCCAGACGCACCATGGAGGAGTTGTCTACGTTACAAATAACCATCGTTTTAAGGCCAAATTTTTTGGCCATTTTGAGACTTTCGAGTGTATCGGCGGTTTCACCGCTTTGACTTATGACGATGAAAAGGGTATCGGGGGTTAAAAAAGGCTCTCTGTATCGAAACTCACTGGCAATTTCAACGGATGTTTTGATTTTAGCGTGACGCTCAAGTAAATAGCTGGCGCTGAGTGCGGCATGGTAGCTCGTTCCGCATGCGCAGAGCTTTATTTCGTTGATCCCATCAAAGAGTTTAGGGTCTAACTCCTCAAAATGGATGCTTTCATCCCGTAATCGTCCCAATAAAGTATCGGATAGGACAGTCGTTTGTTCGTAAATCTCTTTTTCCATAAAAAAGCGGTAACCTTCTTTTTGTGCGGAGAGTTTGTTTTCACTTAAGGGGGTAAAATTGAGATTGACGGCTTGGTTTTTATCATCAAAGAGAGCAATCCCCTCAACTGAGGCATAGCCGTAGTGCCCATCTTCGAGATAGATCACTTCGTGACATTTTCCTATAAGTGCGGCATCAGAAGAGCCAAAAAGAGTCTCTCCCTCATGATTGCGCCCAACAATCATCGGAGAACCGTGTTTGGCAAAAAAGATCGTGTCATTGACGGAAGCATTGACCAATAAGACGGCATAAGCCCCAGAGAGTTCGTGGAGTGTTTGGGTAAATGCTTCAAAAGGAGTATAGGCCGTTTTGAGATGAAATTCAAAAAGGTGAACGATGACTTCGGTATCGGTTTGGCTCAAAAATCTGGTCCCTTGGCCGATTAGCATCGTTTTGAGTTCTTGATAGTTTTCGATGATGCCGTTATGAACCACATACGAATTGTTACCTAAATGGGGATGGGCATTGAGTTCAGTTGGTTTACCATGCGTTGCCCAACGGGTATGACCTATACCGACCGAGAAGCCTGTTGTTTCAAAAGAGTGTGCTTTTTCTTCGAGATTGATCAGTTTTCCGACCGCTTTAAAAAGAGAAAATTGGTGGTTTTGCAGTACGGCAATACCCGCTGAGTCGTAGCCGCGATATTCTAACTCGCGAAGCCCATCTATAAGGATTTTTTTAACGGGCTTTTTTCCGACATATCCAACGATTCCGCACATAGCTACACTCCTACCAATTTGGCAATTATTTCGCGTGCATTATCGCACATTCTGTTTTGTTTCTCGATTAAGAAATGATCCCGTGCCATGTTTTTATTGGTGTGGATCTTGGCCGTAGCGATATTTATGTTCGCTTCGTCAAATAATTGGACAAAATACGCCAAAAGCCCTCTTTGATTGGTTGTGCTGAGATTGAGTTGTGCGTAGTGAATGGAGTGGTCACAATCCAGCGTAATCTCTTTTGGTTTAATGATGGGTTTTGGGAGATCAAGTTTTTTGGACATATCAAAGGCATCTTCAATGATGAGCCTGATCTGTTCCATTGTCCCTTCTTGGGGACGTTGCAAAAATTCAATTTTGAAATATTTAATCCCATCAAAGAGGGTGAAAATATCCATAGAAGCCACATCAAGATAACTAAGTTTTCCCAAGAGATACCCTAGATTAAGTGGAATTTTTCGAAAGATATGGATAACAAGGCCTTCTTCAATGTTGAATCTATAGGAGAATGTTCTACACTCAAAGGCCTCTTTGGAGATATTGATGATTTTATTGGGCGTATGTTTAAAGAAGAAAAAATTCGATTCTATCGAGAGTACTTTTTTTTGTTCACTGCGATTAAGCAGGGAGAAATCAAGATCAACGGTGAGCTTACGCTCTTTTTGTTGTCGCTTTACAGCATCAGTGATGCGGTCGTTTTGCGAAGCAATTTCCAGTGACGCTTCGTACAATTCATGGAGTAAATTCGCACCGAAACTGGTATAGGTTCCAGGTCCCACTCCGTTGATATCTGCATAGGTGAGGATATAGAGCAGTTTTAAATTTTCGGGGGTTTTGATCGTGGCCATGAATTGATAGAGGGTTTTTTCATTGTAGATATTTTCTCGATACGCGACATTGCTCATGGTGACGTGATGACGTACTAAAAGCGTTGCCCGTTCGTATTGACTAGCCGATAATTTCAAACTTTTTACAAAAGGAATGATGAGTTTTGTTCCAACCTCGCTGTGATCTTGCTTGCGTCCTTTTCCCGTGTCATGAAGTAAAATAACAAACTTAAGAAGCAGTTTATCGGAGGGACTTAACGGTTTGTAGAGGCTTTCGACATACGGATCGGTGATAGACTCAAGGGCTTCCATGCATTTGATAGAGTGAAGATCAACCGGATAGTGATGATAACCGTCAAACTGTGGTAGATGTAACACTTTTTTAAAAGCACCGATAAGACGGTGCAGTATTCCTGAATCGTAAAAGAGTTTGAGAATCACATACAGGTGATTGCGTTCAAAAAGCTTCCGTATGAGCGTATGGGTTTTTGGTTTAAGCGGATGTTTGATGAGCGCGTACGTAAAATGGAATAGTATGCTGGAATCAAATTGCCACTCTTTGTCTTCCAAATTGCATAATATTTCCAGCAAGGTGTCGATTGATGGAGCCGGTAGATTGTAGGAGGCATACAAAGTACCATTTAGGGCATAAAAACCTTTGGAAACACGAGCATCACGAAGCTGTTCCATTTGCGATGCGTCATGGAGATAAACCCGTGCCATTTTTTTGACGTAAATTTGGGTGAAATTGTTGATGCGCCATTGTGCTTCGAGTAGTTTGCTAATCAGACGGCGTTCATCGGTAAATCCAAGCATACGAGCAATACGAGGCATATAATCAAGAACCAACTGGTCTTGTTGTTTTCCCGTAAGAAGATGCAAGGCACTACGAACACGGAAGAGAAGTTCTAAGGCTACTCGGTACTCTCGGTATTGCTCTTCATTGAACAAAACTCCGATAAGTTCGCGCAGTGTTCCTACGCCATGAACCGTTTTGGCAATCCAATAAAGTAACTGCGAGTCCCGCAGTCCACCTACCCCTTCTTTGATGTTTGGTTGCATGGAAAAAGGGTATTTGGTACGGCGAATATTAGCCTCTTCGATTTTTGCCAACACATAGGTTTTAGGATCATCATGACGGATTTGTGTTAGGCGATTTTGGACAGAATTCCACGTAAAAGGCGAACCGATGATTAAGCGTGATTCCATAATGGCGGTTTTAATCGTGATGTCTTCTCTTGATGCTTTAAGCAAATCGCCGCTCTCGTGAACACGATGCCCAAGCTTCAGCCCCGAATCCCACGCAAGATAGAGGAATTTTTCAATAATTGCCGAACTGTTATAGCCCGCAACATTTTCGTACACGATCATCAAATCAATATCGCTATGGACACATAATTGCTCTCGTCCATAACTGCCAAGGGCAATGAGGGCGATGGGAATATTGCTGCGCATAGGAAGATAATTGCCAAACATTCGGCGCAAGACGGTTTTGTACATCAGGATGATAATGGTGTCCAGTGTTCGGGTATGCGTTACAAGAAAGTCTTTACCCTGCTTGCGTTCAAAAACGTCGGTTAGTGAGCTTTTGTAGTCGTTAATAAAGGTTTTAAACAGCTTTGATATTTCAAAATCGCTGGCATTGGATTCGATGAGGTCTTCAATATGCTCATTTATACTCATTGGGACTACTTTTTTATTTAATTGTAGCGAAAAATGATTTTTAAAGAGAGAAGTAAGCAGAAAATATACGCAGTTAGCATAATCGTGATACAATAATCAAAATATCTGGGAGGACGCTTGGTATGGGTGATGTAACTGTTTACCAAAAAGTTTTTGACATTCATGATCAGGTAATGGGAGTTATCCGTTCGATGAAAATCCCGCCGTACCCCGCGCAGTACAAAAAGTTTTTTGACAAACTGTTTTTGGAAGTAGCGGATGCTGAGTTGCGCAAAGATCAACTGGAATCGGAGCAAAAAGTCATAGGCAGTTCAAGAGAGGATGAAATGAAGTATCTCGATATCGCCAAACGTTCCGTGATGTCGTTTACGGAGTCCCACGCCGATATCGCTTCCGTGGCACAGGAACAGCAAGAATACATTGACTCACCTGCAAATAGTCTTGAAAACCACATCGCTTTTAGTGCTGGGTTGAGTACGCTTAACAAAAATCTGTCTGATGAATTGGATAAAGCGCAATCAAAAATTAATGAATTGACCATCGATTTGCAAGAAGCCCTCTCATCGCTTACAATCGATCCGTTGACAAAGGTTGCAAATCGAAAAGGGTTTATGGAGGATTTGGAATCAGCGATTGAAGCAGGGCAGAATAAAAAACTTTCGATGGTTTTGATCATGATTGATGTGGACAATTTTAGATATATTAATGAAGATCACGGTCATTTGGCAGGGGATAAGATTCTTTATTTTTTAGCCCAAACCGTTAAGTCTATGATTCGAGCAGTCGATAAAGTATATCGTTACGGAGGGGAAGAGTTTGCTGTTGTTTTAAGTCGATGTGATGAAACGCAAGCTTTTGCAATGGCCGATAAAATCAGAGCAAAAATTGAGCAAAGCAATTTGCTGTATTCGGGGAAAAGTGTTTTTGTAACCATCAGTGTCGGTGTTACCATACATCAGATGGGGGATACGTTTGATACTCTTTTGGGGCGTGCGGATAAAGCGCTGTTTTGCGCCAAAAAATCCAATAAAAACTGCACCGTTTTACTGGATTGCTGATATTGAGAGCCGATGAGGGCGGTTGTGTCGTTTTTTTTGTAATTTTAATTTTTAGTGAGATTGTGTATGGAACGAACTAAACCTTATTCTTTTTATGCTTTGGCCATTGCGCTTAGTGTGCACATTGTGGTCCTTTTAGCATTTGTACTGCTTTTTTGGTATGTTTCTGAATCCGTCTCTTCTTCAGCACCGCCTCCACCACCACCCGAACAGCACATGAAGCTTTCTCTCAAAGAAAAACCTGCCGTTGCCAAAGAAGCGCTGGTTAAAAATGAAATCCCAAAAACAACAAAAAGTCTCCCTATACCACGCGGAGAACAGCTCGTTGAGCCGACAGAACCAACACCCGATACGGAAACTTTCGAACCTGAAAAAACGGATCAGAATATGCCGACCAAACCTGTGGCACACGAAAATCAGATGATACAAGATCTTTACGGCGATGTCTTCACTGACCTCTCCGCCGGAGAGCAAAAATTCATTATGGATAATCAAGAGACAATGCGTCGTATCACCCAGGATATATTGGTCCGTTACGCCCCTTATCGCATCCCTCCCGATCTGGATGCGGATGAGAGTAACATGGTGGAATTTTATCTTCACCCCGACGGGAGTGTGACCGATTTGCATTTTTTAACAAACAGCCGTCTTGAGTTATTGGACAACGTAACGCTGGAGACGCTCAGTATTGCCTATAAGAAATACCCCCGTCCTGAACAACCTACGTTAATTCGATATCGGATTGATTATTCACTCAGAGCGTATTGAAAAAATGAGAGCATCAATGCTTGACGTCATTGTAAAGTTGATAATATTGTAATACAACTGCTATAATGCCTCAAAAAATAAGAGCCAAAAGATTTTTGGATGAATATTATTGATAAAGTAAAACGTAATGAACGTCTAACGCAAGACGAAGCGACAGCGCTCTATGAGCTCGATCTCTTTACTCTAGGAGAACTGGCGGATGAGCGACGTAAGGCGCTGCACGGGAAGCAGACGTTTTTCAATATCAACCGCCACATTAATCCTACGAATATTTGCAAAGATGTTTGTAAATTTTGCGCTTACAGCGCGAGCCGAAAAAATCCAAAGCCTTATACTATGAGTCATGAGGAAATTTTGACCATTACCGACGATATCGTTTCCCGTGGTATTTCGGAAGTACACGTCGTCTCTGCGCATAATCCGGATACTGGATTGGAATGGTATCTTGGGGTATTTCGAAAAATTAAAGAGCGTCATCCACAGTTGCACATCAAAGCGCTTACGGCTGCTGAAATACATTTTTTAGCCCAAGAGTATGGCAAAAGCTATGATGAAATTTTGGATTTGATGATTGCCAACGGCGTTGATTCGATACCGGGTGGCGGTGCTGAAATCTTTGATGAAACCGTACGCGATTATATTTGTAAGGGAAAAGTTAATTCTCAACAGTGGCTAGAAATTCATCGTAAATGGCACGAACGTGGAATGAAATCCAATGTTACCATGTTATTTGGACACGTAGAAGAACGAGCTCATCGTATTGATCACATGATGCGCATACGTGATTTACAAGACATTACGGGCGGATTTAACTGTTTTATTCCTCTTGTGTATCAAAGTGAAAATAATTTTTTGAATGTCAAAGAATTCATCACAGCGCATGAGATTTTAAAAACCATGGCAATAAGCCGTATTGTATTGGATAATGTTCCCAATCTAAAAGCGTACTGGGTTACGTCGACGGTTAATCTGGCGCTTGTTTCTCAAGAATTTGGTGCCAATGATCTGGACGGTACGATTGAAAAAGAATCGATAAATTCTGCAGCGGGAGCTAAAAGCGCTCACGGTGTACCGTTGGATGAATACGTTGCCCTCATAAAGAACAGTGGATTTGAACCTATTGAACGTGATAGCTTGTATAATGTGATTAAAGCGTGGTAGGAGAATAGTATGATAGTAATGATTGATAATTATGACAGTTTCACCTATAACATTGTTCAGTACTGCCTTGAATTGGGGGCGGATCTTAAAATTATTCGCAATGATGAGATGAGTGTTCGAGAGATCGAAGCATTGAAGCCAGAAAAACTGATTATCTCTCCAGGCCCTGCAACACCCGATGATGCAGGGGTGACACTTGAAGCGATTCGCTATTTTGCAGACAAGATTCCGATTCTTGGGATTTGCTTGGGGCATCAAAGCATTGCACAGGTTTTTGGCGGGCATGTCGTACGCGCGAACAAGATGATGCACGGTAAAACTTCAAAAATGGTGCGTCAGGGGAATACGCCGATTTTTAATAAATTGCCGGAGATGTTTACGGCAACGCGTTATCATTCATTGATTGTAAGTCAAGAAAATCTTCCAGAGGCTATTGTCCCAACAGCGTATAGCGAAGACGATCATGAAATCATGGCGTTAGAGATCAAAGGTAAGCCGATATACGGAGTGCAATTTCACCCTGAATCGATTATGAGCGAATTTGGTCATGAGATTCTCAATAATTTTCTAAAGTTATGAGAACTACGGTTCTCCTTTTTCTCTTAATAGTACTGCACACGGTACTGCTGATTGCTCAGATCGGTGGTCTTTCAATCGGATACAACGAAGCAACCATTCTTTATACGGATAGCAATTTTTTACACCATTACATCCTATTTTTTGTCAACCAATTTCCTCACAGCGATTTAGCCCTGCGTTTGCCTATGATTGCTTTACATATTGCATCCTTTTTTTTACTGTATAACATCAGTCGTTTTTATTTAGCAAAAGAAACGGATCGCCTGTGGCTTATGCTTATCTACATTCTTTTGCCTGGTGTTACCAGCGCGGCTCTTGTGGTTGATCCTGCGGGAATGAAGATTGCATTAACATTTTTATTTGTCTATCTTTTTTTACGATTTGGAACGTACGCATATGCCTTACTTCCATTGTATGTTTGGATAGATGCTTCGTTCTTGCCTCTTTTTATTGCAATTCTTTTTTATGGAATCATGGTCAAGAAGCCTCTTATCGCTTTGTTCGCAGTTGGTTTGAGCATAATAGCGACGATTCGATCGGGAGTTACTATTGGCGGTACTCCTCATGGCCATTTTTTAGACGCATTGGGTATTTATGCCGCTATTTTTTCTCCGATCGTATTTTTGTACCTCTTTTATGTGATGTATCGCCGTTTTATTACGAATGAACGCGATTTATTGTGGCTCATAGGCACGGTTGCCTTTGGGATGTCATTGCTAATGTCCTTTCGTCAGAGAGTTGAAATTCAATCATTTGCCCCTTTTTTGATGATTATTCTTCCGTTGGCTGCACAAACTTTTTTTCATACGTATCGCATTCGCCTAAGAATATTTCGTAAACGTTACCGGTATTTGTTTTATGCAGCGCTCGTTATTTTGGTGATAAATACATTAGCCGTTTTTTTTAATCAGCATTTTTACCGTTTTCTAAAAGATCCTACCCGTCATTTTTCCTATCCAATGCACGTCATCAAAGAGTTGGCGCAAGAATTACAGAAGCAAAATATCACTTGCGTACAGGCAGATAATGAAAGAACACAATTGAGACTTCGTTTTTATGGGATAGAAGAGTGTCGAGCAATTGCATTAGGGGAGCGGCCAAAGAAAAACGCCTCGAAAGTTACCATTCGTTACAATGATATCCCTATGCAATTTTTTTATGTTACAAAAATGCACAATTAACTTTCTTCTTCAAGGCTAAGTTGGGGCAATGAGTAATTCTATAGCTCCTCTTTGATATAATTAGCGCCAAAAGATTTTTCGAAGGAGTTGCAATGGCTCAAAGAGCGATTCGTGAATACGATGGTAAAGCAATTTTCTCAAAACATTGGGAAAAATACTTCAGCGGTTTCCATTACGGTTTTAAATCGGTATTGGTAACTAACGGTGATGAACTTCGTGCAAAAGCACAAGAACATGGTTTTGAATGGTTGAAACAAGAAGCATTGGTTGCAAAACCGGATATGCTGTTTGGTAAACGGGGTAAAAACGATCTTGTTTTATTTCGAACCAATAAACCAGGTGATGTCACCCTAGAAGAAGCTGCTAAGTGGATTGATGAAAAAATCGCTCACGACACCATTCTCCTTACAGGACAAAAGGGGACTTTGACTCATTTTATCGTTGAGCCATTTACTCCACACTCTCAAGATCAAGAGTATTACATCTCTGCTACTACTGTGGGTGAGGACGATGTCCTTTATCTATCGGCTGAGGGCGGTATGGAAGTTGAAGAAGGATGGGAAGAAAAGGTTAATGAAGTAACCATTCCTATTACTATGGACGATGCGAACATCGAGCATTTGATTCGCGCAAACGTTCCTGCAGGAATTCCAGCTGAGAACAAAGAGCGTTTTATCGCATTTGCAGAGCAATTCTATAAATTTTATCGCGATCAAAACTTCGCGTACCTAGAGATCAATCCAATCGTTATGGTTGGTAACGATATGCACATTCTTGACCTTGTCGCGCGGCTTGATGATACCGCAGGCTTTATGATGGGTGAGGCATGGTGCGGCGCTGATTTCCCAACGGCATTTGGTATGGAAGATCAGTCTCCGGAAGAAAAAGCAATCGCAGAAGCAGACTCAAAGTCAGGTGCTTCATTAAAATTGACTATTCTTAACCCAATGGGTCGTATTTGGACTATGGTTGCAGGCGGCGGTGCATCGGTTGTTTATGCCGATACCATCGCAGATCTTTCTGGTAACGTTTCTGATCTTGCTAACTATGGTGAGTATTCAGGGGGACCAACTACGGGGGAAACAAAGTTTTACGCGGAAACAGTCTTTGACTTGATGACACGTCATAAAGACCCAAAAGGTCAAGATAAAATCTTGATTATTGGTGGAGCAATCGCGAACTTTACCGACGTTGCTAAAACTTTTACCGGTATTATCCAAGCGTTTGAAGGATATGCTGATCGTCTAAAAGCACATAATACACGTATTTATGTACGTCGTGGCGGGCCAAACTATGAAAAAGGTCTTAAAGATATCAAAGAGGCAGCGGATCGTCTAGGTCTTTATATCGAAGTTTATGGGCCAGAAACGCATGTCACCGACATCGTTCGTATGGCTTTAGAGAAATAAGGAGTAGGTATGAGTGCTTTATTTACCAAAGATACACAAGCAATTTTCTGGAACAACAACGCAAGCGCTATTCAGCGTATGTTGGATTATGATTATGTAATCAACCGTACAAAACCTTCCGTTGCGGCTATCGTTGCACCAACATCAGGTAACAAATTTGAGAAATTTTTCTATGGTCCGGACGAAATTATGGTACCGGTTTATCGTAATACGGTAGAAGCTGCAGCTGCATTTCCTAATGCAGACGTTCTTTTGAACTTCGCTTCTTTTCGTACAGCATACGATGTTACGATGGAAGCAATCGCTATCAAAGGTCAGTTTCGTTCAGTCATGGTAACCGCAGAAGGTATCCCAGAGCGTCTTGCACGTAAAATGAACCAAGCAGCTCGTGATGCGGGTGTTATCGTTATCGGACCGGCAACCGTTGGAGGCATCGCACCGGGCGCGTTCAAAATCGCAAACGTTGGCGGAACCATCGAGAATATCATTAACTCCAAGCTGCACCGTGCAGGTTCATGTGGTCTTGTAACCCGTTCAGGCGGTGTGTTTAATGAGCTTTCAAACATCATCGCTATCAATGCTGATGGTATTGCAGAGGGTGTCGCGATCGGTGGAGACCGTTTTGTAGGTTCAGTATTTATCGATAACCTTCTTCGGATGGAAAGTAATCCGGAAGTTAAATACATGGTATTGCTAGGTGAAGTAGGGGGTACTGAAGAGTACAAAGTCATCGAAGCGGTAAAATCAGGTTTGATCAAGAAACCAATCATCGCATGGTGTATCGGTACGATTGCTAAACACTTTAGTTCAGGTGTACAATTTGGTCACGCAGGTGCTAGCGCAAATGCAGATGCAGAAACAGCAGCATATAAAAACACCGCCATGGCAGAAGCGGGTATGTTTGTACCCGCAAGCTTCAATGATCTTCCAGCAAAAATTGCTGAAGTGTACGGAAAGCTTCGTAAAGAAGGCACTATCACTGAGATCGTTGAGCCAGCATTGCGT
>JAUPLR010000109.1 GCA_030836825.1 Campylobacterota bacterium | reverse complement strand
GGTCCCATTCCGAACCCGGAAGCTAAGACCCTCTTCGCTCATAATACTGCATCTTTCAGGTGTGGAAACGTAGGTCGCCGCCTGGCCTCAGATTTCTCCCCTCTTTTTAAATCCCTTTTAAGTATTCTCAACTTTAACTTATTTTTTTTGTGCTAATACCTGCTTTTTTCATGTGTTTAACCCACTTTTATCACAATAATATCGCAAACTTTGTTACAATTTGATACATATGTTAAAAACAAAAGTTACATTATTACTGCATCTACTGCAAAAGCAAATTGGGCAGCAGACCTTCTTTTAGACATTTAATGGTTGTTTATGACGATAAATCTGCATAATTGCATCGGTTTATTCGTCGTATCGGAGATAAAATAGTAATTTTATAAGAAAAATTGTATGAATGAATTTATTTTTGTTAAGTTTCGATTAATTTTTACACAGCTATGATGACACCGTTAATGAATCGTTTACCGATTTAAACGAAATTGTAATTCAGGAGAATTAATGAAACGTACTATTAAATTAGCAGTTGCGGCAGCAGTTGCGCTTACTTCTACAGCGGCATTCGCTACAAATGGTGATCATCTTATCGGTATGGGTGCGAAAGCACGCGGTATGGGTGGTATCGGTATCGGTATGAGCCACGGTGCAGAAACAGCACTTTCCAACCCTGCATTGATTACTTCAGTAAAAGGGACAGAAATTTCTTTTGGTGGCACTGTTTTTATGCCGGATGTTGCAACTAGTTTTGGTGCTGGTTATGAAAAAAGTGATGCAGATCTTTCTGTGATTCCTGAAGTTGCGATTACCCAAAATGTCGGTGATGGTATTTCTTGGGGTGTTGGTATGTTTGGTGTAGCTGGAATGGGTACAGATTACCGCGATTCTACTGGGATGACTTCTAATTTTAATATGGTTACAAATTTACAGTTAATGCAATTTGCAGTACCTTTGGCATATAAAGCGGATGGATTCAGCATCGGTATTGCTCCCGTTCTTCAGTACGGTTCATTGGACATCAATTATGCTGGACAGCTTGATGCCTCTAATATGATGATGGGAATGGTTGATGTTGAGGGCGCTGCAGGTGTTGCGCAAGATTTAGGTTTTGGTTATAACGTGGGCGCTGCATACGAAATGTCTGGTCTAACGTTGGGTGCATCGTATAAATCAGCTATTGATATGGAATATAAAGGTCAATTAACAGGAGCTATGGAAGCATTTCAAGGCTTTGGTATTCTTACTAGCTTAAATAGTGATCATTTAGAACAACCTGCAGAAATGGGTATTGGTGCATCGTATACAATGGATGGACACACTTTGGCAGTTGATTACAAAAAAATTAAATGGTCAGATGCAAAAGGGTATAAAGATTTTGGATGGGATGATCAGAACGTGTATGTGATCGGTTACCAGTATGCTCAAGATAATTGGGCCGCTCGTTTAGGTTACAATCATGCTTCAAATTGCGTAAAAGAACAAAATGGTGCCACTGGGGACGGTGCGGCGTTGAATATGTTCAATCTTCTTGGGTTTCCTGCTATTGTAGAGGATCATTATACTCTTGGTGGATCGTATGCATTTAGTAAATCTACATCAATGGACGTGGCGTATGTGTACACTCCTGAAGTAACTGAAACATACAGTATGGCTGCGTTTGCAAATTTTGGACCGATGAATCCAACAACTGTTTCTACGCAACATAGCCAAGATGCAGTTTCTGTTCAAGTTAACTTCAACTTCTAGTATTTCTTAAGAGCGAGACGGGTTCCGTCTCCTCTAATGCATTTTAAATCTACCTCCTGCTAGTCTTACATACTTATTGTCATTTTATTGACGTCCATTGGAAGGAAATCCCTTATGAAATCAAATGTTAAACTCATCACAGCGTTTGCTGTATTGTCAACCGCGTTGTACGCGACCAATGGAGATCATCTCATTGGTATCGGGGCAAAATCGCTTGGGATGGGTGGCGCCAGTATCGCCATCAGTCATGGTGCGGAATCGGCACTTGCCAACCCAGCCCTCATCACAACGGTTAAAAGCAAAGAAATCTCTTTTGGCGGGACGATGTTTATGCCGGATGTTGAAACAAATGGACAACAAAGCGATGCGGAGTTCAGCGTTATTCCTGCGATTTCTCTTGCGATGAAAGCAACGGATAGTTTTTACTGGGGTGTTGGTATGTGGGGCACTGCCGGTATGGGTGTTGATTACCGAGGCACGAACACGAACGATAATATGGTGACAAACTTGCAGTTGATGCAGTTTGGTGTTCCTCTCGCGTATAAAACGGGTAGTTTTAGTGTTGGTATTACTCCGGTTTTACAATACGGATCTTTAGACATGTCGTACACGGGCAGCTCTACGAAAGGGGTGGCTCAAGATTTAGTATTCGGGTACGACATTGGGGCAGCGTATACGGTTTCAGACGCGACTCTTGGTTTGATCTACAAATCACCGATCAAAATGCACTACGGCGGACAGATGACACCGTTGGCTGCTGATTACAGCCTCGTACCTTTTGGCGATGATCTTGAACAACCTAGCGAAATGGGTGCCGGTGTCGCGTACGCGATGGGAAGAAGCGTAATTGCGCTGGATTATAAACGTATCAATTGGGCAAGCGCCGCTGGATACAAAGATTTCGGCTGGAAAGATCAAGATGTTTTTGCTATAGGGTATCAGCATACGCAAGATGCATGGGCGATCCGTGCAGGGTATAACTACGCAAAAAGCCCTATTGTCAATAATGCTAATGGAACCATTAATATGTTAAATCTCGTGGGCTTCCCAGCGACGGTAGAATCGCACTATGCGGTTGGCGGAAGCTATGCTTTTACTAAAAAAACTTCAGTTGATGTGGCATACGTCTATGCTTCTGAAGCAAGCGACACGTTGAGTACAACATCAACAAAACACAGTCAATCTGCACTGAGTATGCAAGTAACCTTCGACTTTTAATCACGAGAGCCTGCTTTTTTGCGGGCATCTTCTTCCGTAATTTCTTCCTATTTTCTTGCTTTACTTTTATCAGTTAGCTTTATGATAAGTATTTCATAAAGTAACACTCATGAATAATCCATTGTCGTTTTAGAGATAAAAGAGACCGATTCATTACACACAAGGAAAAATTGAGGCTGTTGTGATAGAATAACAACGAACACATTTGCTTGTTTTGAGCGAAAGATGAAAGGGGGAGTTATGTTTAATCGATTATTGATGGGCGCGGCAGCGTTGTCATTGGCGACGACGATTGCGTTTGGTATTGATGGGGTGAAGTTTTTTGTCGGTGAAGGCGATAAATCTGAAGCCTACATGACGATGATAAATGAGAAAATCCTGCCGGTTGGGTTTGTGTTGTCTGACCCGCATGAGCATATTGAGAATGCGTATAAGACTAAATGGGGAATGCCGACACAAACGGTCAAAGGCGTAACGGGTCCGCATCCTGATTTTGACCCAACGTTCAAAGAAACGTTGGATAATCTTGGATTCTTTTCGGTCGCTAATGATGCTGTGATGGGACCTTTGTTGATGAAAGAACCGTCTTTGGGTGGGTTTTCGCCGTTTAACTTGCATATTTATAAAGTTAAAGGTGAAGATAAGACGTATGTGGGTTATGTGATGCCGGATACGATGCTCGATATTGTTGGCGTAAAAGACAAAGAGGTTCGCGCAAAATTTGTGGAAACATTCACAGGATTAGACAAAGTGATCGCGGCAGAAATCGGTTCAAAAGTCAAAATGGTTGATTATAAAGCATTGCCAAAACAGCCGATGATGACGTTTGAAGTTCCGTTTACGGGGAATGCTGAAACATTCAAAGCCGATTTTCAAAGTCGTTTTGAAGAAACATTTGAGACAAACAAATACATTATTGCCGGCTACAAAGACATGAAAGAGGCCATGGCCAATGTGAACGCGAAGTTTGATCGTTTTGATCAGTATTGGGTTTATTCTCTTTGTCACTTCAGATTCTCTGAGGGAATCTTCAACCGCGGTCGCCCTGATGCCGGTGTGTTTGCACCGTGCTCAATGTACATGTACATTGATAAGGGAACAAATAAAATGATGGTAGGTATGCCACGTCTTGAGTCTTGGATTGCCGTAATGGGGATCAAAGACAAAGCAATGGTGGACTCTATTTTGAATTTGGATAAAGATGTTGTCCGTATTATGCAGGAATTGGGAGCGAAAGAATTATGAAAAAAATAGTATCACTTATAGCATTGGTATTTGCCGTTGTATTCACTGGATGTTCAACCGTAGCAGCTCCGAAAATCGAAGGCGGCGTTAAAGTAGATAAAATGGTTAGCGCTTATAGAACAGGTGCGTATGTCGATGTTGAAACGGCTAAAAGCAAGTTGACGGCTGCGGGATTTGAGGTTGTAGGAACATTTAAGCCAGCTGAAAATGGAACTACTGTTTTGTACACCAATGCAGCAATGAAAGCGGATGCGAATAAAGCAGGGCGTGGTTTTGCAGCGGTAGGAAGAATTTTACTGGATGATGAGCGTAAGCAAATTCATATCTCTAACCCGATTTATTTTACAAAAGCCTACCTGCAAGGCGATTATAACCACAATACTGCATCTGCCGTATATACTTCTTTGGAAGCGGCATTTGGACCGTTAAAGAACTCTGAAGATCAATGGGAATTCGCTGGATTGCCTGACTATCACTTTATGATCGGTATGCCGTATTATAAGGATATGGGAACAGTGGGAACAGGAACTACGGCTGATTTATTGGCTAAAGTAAAAGCCGCAAAAGGAATTATTCTTCAGCTTGACGCTGATCGTTATATCACATTTGTAGAGCTGGATAAGCGTACGAGTTCCTTTGTGAAAAAGATTGGGACCGATAAGGCTGGGTTGCTTCCATGGGCCGTTTTGATTGAAAATGGTGAAGCAAAAGCGTTAAAAGCGGAATACCACATTGCATTGAGCTATCCTCTTCTTGATTTAGGCGGATTTGCAAATATTATGACGGCCCCTGCTGCTGTTATTAAAAGCCTCGAAAAAACATTCAAATAATCTTCACGCACTTTCCCCCTCTTGAAGGGGAAATTTTACTTTATTTTTTTGATATACTCTTGCAAGAACAGTTTGAGGAGCATTGATGGCTGATATTTATAAAGCTGCAACAAGCGATGAATGGTTTTATCCCGCTGATGGTTACATATTGAGCGAAACGGATGACAAGGGGATTATCCTTTATGCCAATGAGTTGTTTTGTGAAATAGCGGGCTATACGCAAAACGAATTAATTGGTGAACCCCATAATATTGTACGCCACAATGATATGCCTCGCATTGCGTTTAAGGGACTTTGGGATGATTTGCAAACAAAGGGATTTTGGACGGGATTTGTAAAAAATCGCCGTAAAGACAACGGCTATTATTGGGTCTATGCTACGGCGTTACGCAAAGTGCATGAGGACGGGCATATTACGTATTTGTCTATTCGAGTAGCCCCGAACCGAAACGATGTCGCGGCGTGTGAAACGTTGTATGCACAACTGCGCGAGCAGGAGTAAGCTAGAGGTTAAAAGCAACTTGTTCTAGCATTGCTTTGACGATGTCTTGATAGTATTTTTTCTGTTCATCACTGCCTAGCGCAACGGGCGGTTCTCCATGATCGGAACCCTCACGTATTTTCATGTCAATTGGGATTTGCCCCAATAATTTTAGATTGTAGCGCTGGGCCAAGCGCTCACCTGCGCCTGTTCCAAAAATATCGTATCGGTTTTTAGTATCCGGAGCGATAAAGTAGCTCATATTCTCTACTAAACCCGCCATAGGAACACGTATGCTTTCAAACATGCGAATAGCACGACTGACATCATCCGCGGCCAAGAGTTGCGGTGTGGTTACGATGACACCTGCGGTAATCGGAAGCTCTTGTGCCATAGTGAGTTGAATATCACCGGTACCTGGAGGCATATCGATGACCATAAAATCAAGCTCGCCCCACGCAACATCTTCTAAGAACTGTATTAATGCCGATACGGCAACCGATGAACGCCATACAAGCGGTGTATCAGACGTTGGGGTGGTAAGGGCGACGCTCATGATCTTAATGCCGTAGTTTTCGCTTGGGATGATTTTACTCTCATCATTCCAGCGTATTTTTTCCAGATCGGTATTGGTGAGACGTGGAACATTGGGACCATAGACGTCCGCATCAAGTAAGCCTACTTTGTATCCTAGCTGTGCTAGAGCAATAGCAAGATTAACACTCACCGTGCTTTTCCCAACCCCACCCTTTCCGCTGGTAACCGCAATCACATTTTTAGCATAGGGGGCACGATTGTTTGGGATTGCGGTTGTTCCGTAACGCGTGCCTTTGGGTGCTTGTGCTGTTTTAGTGTTCATGGGCATTTCCTTTGCTTTCTCTGGCAAGGAGAGATTTTGTGCCGGTAGCTTTTTGGACGAGCTTGGCTAGAGGTATGCGCGCAGCTGGGTATTCAAGGCTGAGATGACGATACGCGGTTATTCGTTCGTCAATGAGTTGATTAAGAGCCGTAAAAACGCCATTGATGGTCCCCATTTTATCGGTTTCATTAAACATGTCTTTGATCAGCATTTCTCGTGAGTGCATGGTGAGCTCTAGCCCGTTAAGGGATGAAATGCGAATAAAATCGGCAGCGCTTAGGTAAAGTCCTGAAAAATAGGTGTTAGATCGGAAGAGCGT
>JAUPLR010000108.1 GCA_030836825.1 Campylobacterota bacterium | reverse complement strand
GTGTTTGCCTCCATCAATCCACGTTTTGACGTTACTGTAATAACGCAGGGGATACCCATAGTCCCACCAAGCGACAACATAATCTTTTTGTGAAGCGATCTTTTTTAAGGCATCCAGCGCCTCAACTTCGCTTCTTTCCAGTACTGTGGGCATGATGTAGGCTCTAATGTGCGCATAGTTTGGAAAGAGCGCTCCTATGGTTAGTAGTGCCATAATCGCATAGCGCAAAGGAGTTATTTGGATAAATCGAGAGAGATAGACGATCAGGTAGGCAATCCCGATCGCCATGGCGGGTACCGCATAGATAGTGAAACGTAACCCTGAAGACATAGCGAGGAATCCGAGTCCTGCAAGGGGAAGGGTAATCAAAAGGGGGCGATACGCAATAATCGCCATGATATACCCTACGCAAGCGGCGAGGAAGGTAATTGTATGTCCGCTAATGCGCTCAGCAAAAAGAGTAAAAGGGATATGACCCGCTTCGCGAATGGTATTGATAACACTGTAATAGTTAAGTGCTTCTGGAGTCACATCGCCCACAGAGTCACGAAATACGTATGTTCTCAAAAGATTCACGATGGCGTCTATTCCCCCTGTGAAAAAGTAAACTGCGGCTATGGCTGCGAATAGAGGCCAAAAGAATTTGAGAGAGAGCTCGTTTCGATAGTGAAAAAATGAAAACACAAGAAGGGCTAAGGCTATTTTGCTGATAACCGGTATGGCTAAAATTCCAATGAGCATAAAAAGTGCGATTTTATAGTAATAGATATTTTTACGATCAAACAAAAGTGCGTATCCAATAATAAGAGCAAACAAGGCACTGTCTATTGCGTACGCCTGCGGATACCACCATTGATAAAGAGCAACCGAAATTGTAATGGGGATGAGGTATCGATTTCTTTGATGGGTAAGCGCGAGAATGAGCGAGTAGGTTTCAAATACGGGAAAGACAATATTGAGCATATCGTTATCATAATACCCTGTCATGGTTCGATTGTAGTAACTGTGCGCAATCGAACCGATCAGTGCCGCGATGAACCCAAGCGTTGTCTGATTAAGTGCGCGGCCTATCAATATCAAGGGAATGACAATGAGTGACCCTAAAAACGTAGGCATATAAAGGATCAATGTTTCAAAACTAACCGGGATAATCTTTGAGAGAAACGCGGTGGTTTTTGATATAGGGTTGTCAACGGGGGATAAGCCATTATGTTCGTGTTGTTCTTTAAGAATATCGCGAGCTCCCTCGGCATAATAATACCCATCATTGGTGTTAATCATAAGCTCATTATTCCAATGAAACTGAGGAACGGAATTTACGGTATCGACCCAAATAAAACGCATTGATATGGAAAAAAGATAGGCAATGGCAATGAGAATAAATAAAGCGCGTAAGGAAGTGTGTTCTTCTTTTAGTTTGAGCATTGGATGTATTCTCCGTGTTTTTGTGACTGTATTTTAGCTAAATGGCTCAACTTTCACAACTAGGGTAAAGACAGGGTTTGTTTGATGAGAGAAGCGACCCGTGTAACTTCCTCATTGCGCAAAGAAGAGCCGCTGGGGAGACATATCCCTTGTGCAAAGAAATTGTCACTGATCCCATTAATACAGCCATTTGCATTGCTAAACAGCGGTTGTGCGTGCATCGGCTTCCAAAGGGGACGCGATTCAATATTGTGTTCTTCAAGCGAGAGACGAAGTGTTTCCACAGAAACATGTTTAGGAAGAAGCAGGGTTGTTAGCCATCTATTTCCGGAAGAATTTTCGATCTCAGGCATAAATACGATCTCTGGAACAGTGCTAAGTTCATGTACGTAAAGATCAAAAATCTCTTTACGGCGTTTTACTCTGTCTGAGAGAACTTCCATCTGTCCTCGTCCGATACCTGCAATAATATTGCTCATTCGGTAATTGTAACCGTACTCGGTGTGTTCGTAGTGGGATGCTGCATCTCGCGCTTGCGTTGAGAGATGGCGGGCATGAGCAATGAGCCTTTCGTCGTTGCTTACAAGAACGCCCCCGCCGCTGGTAGTGATGATTTTGTTGCCATTAAAACTGTAGATACCCATTTTCCCAAATGTTCCTGTATGTTTGCCGGCCATTGTTGCCCCCAAGCTTTCGGCAGCATCTTCGATGAGATGGACGCCGTATTGTTCGCAGATTGCTTTGATGCGTAGGATATGGGCGCTTTGTCCGTAAAGGTGAGTAAGAATTAAGGCTTTAGGCTGTTTTTTGCCTTTAGCATAACGCTTGGCCAATTCCTCTTCAAGTAAATCGGGATCAAGATTCCAGCTGCTCGTATCGGAATCGATAAAAAAGGGGACACATCGTTCATAGAGTATCGGCGCTACTGAGCCTATGAAGGTAAACGTACTCGCCATGACTTCATCGCCATCTTTGATCCCTAAAACACGTAGGGCTAAATGGATTGCGGCCGTTCCGCTGGTAAGTGCCAATGCGTATTTCGCTCCCGTAAAGTCTTTTATTTGTTGTTCAAAAAGGTCAACATTGTGTCCTAGGGGAGCGATGTAATTGCTTTGGAATGCTTCATTAATGTACGTTTGCTCATTGCCTCCCATGTGCGGAGGAGAGAGAAAAATTCGGTTATTCATTTATACCTCGAATCACTTTTGCGGGAATACCAAATGCCACGACGTTGTCGGGAATATCTGAGAGCACGAGACTGTGTGCCCCAACAATAGAGTTTGCACCGACGGTGACGTTAGGCAAAATGGTAGAGTGGCTTCCAATTTTACAATTTTTTTTGAGAACTACTTTCCCTTTTTTATCATCGATCGTTGAAATGGAATAGATAGAGCAATGCGACCCTATCTGCACTTCGTCTTCAATCACCACACCGTATTTGGCATTGATATAGGAAAAAGTGCCTATGTCAGTAGCAAAACCCAGTTCAAGCCCCTCTTTATTTTGTACAATCCAGTTGTATTTTGTTAGTTTGCCCTCTTCTATTTGGGGGTATTGCCAGTGTTTGAAACGACTTTGCATCATTTTTTACCTCCTTTAAATTTTTCCATTGTAACGTTGCCGTCTTGAGATATACCCTCTTTTTTAATCACTCTTAACGCTGTTAGATAGGCGATCTTTAAATCCATTTTCAAAGAGATTTGGTTAACGTAATCGACATCATAACGAAATTTTTCTTCCCAGCTTATAGCGTTTCGACCATTGACTTGCGCCCATCCGGTAATGCCGGGTTTGACATCATGGCGCTTTGCCTGTGTGGGCGTATAGAGGGGGAGATATTCAACCAATAAGGGGCGCGGCCCGATAAAGCTCATATCCCCTTTTAGGACATTAAACAGTTGTGGAAGTTCATCGAGGCTGAGGCTTCTAATTTTCTGTCCGATGCCCTTTAGCCGTTCTTTATCACTCAGCAGCTTTCCGTCCTCTCCTCGTTCGTTGCTCATGGACCGAAATTTGTAAATGGTGAATATTTTTCCCTGATATCCCGGTCTGGCTTGGGTAAAGATAATGGGACGTCCCATTTTGATGAAGAGGATAAGCGCGGTGATGATGAGAACCGGAGCTAGCAACAGGAGCAATAGTAATGCCGCCAGTCTGTCCAGTAACGGTTTGAAGATTGATTTATACATGCGAATTTCCCCTGTCCTCCAAAAGCAAATCGAGCTCATTGTGGAGCTGTTTCCAGTAAAAATGTTGATCGTAGCGTCTCATAATACTCGCGCGGGCATTGGCTTTGAGCGTAGCGTACAGTTCATGATCGTTTAGGAGCCGTTCGATGGCATCGCAGAGGGATTGAACGCTTTTTGGGGTGATGAGTAAACCATTTTCTTTTTCGATGATCACCTCATTGCAACCATTGATGTTGGTGGCGATAAGAGGTATTCCACAGCTTCCCGCTTCGATGAGGACATTGGGAAGTCCTTCACGGTAGGAGGGGAGAATAAGCGCATTGGCAATGCAAAAATAGGGGCGAATGTCGCTTTGAAACGCAACCGCATGAATGCGGGGATGATTTTGGATAAGCGCTTGGGTAGGGGCTTGGATAGGGTCAAGGTGGGTTTCATAATCACCCACGAGAAGCAAGTGGAGATAGGGATGGATTTTCGAGAGGGCATCGTAAGCATTTATGAGTTCATTAACCCCTTTGTCAGACACAATGCGCCCTGTGTACAGCAACAAAAAGCTTTCATTGGGGATATTGAGACGATTGCGCATGGCGGACTTTTCTTCCAATGTCAGTGTGTCTTGGAAAAACTCGGTATCTACCCCATTGACCGAACCGTATCCGATGACGTTGACCTTTTTAGACGTGAGCTCTTTTGCAATAATGTCGGGGAGATTTAAACTGTTGGCATAGAGATCCGTAGCGAACCAATAGGTAATTTTCTCGATGCTTTTGAGTAAAAAGCGTCGTTTCCCTATGGAACCGAAGTACGCAAGTCCCACGATGAGGTGCAGACGTACCGGCACTCGCGCAAGCCAAGCGGCAATCATTCCAAGCAATCCTGCTTTGGGGGTGATGGAGTAGACCATATCGGGTTTGGTGAGGAGAAAATGGCGCCAGAGGGTCATGAGGATTTTAAGATCTTTAAGCGGATTAATGTGTCGGGTGAAATCCACCAGGGTGATGGTGACGTTTTCGTAGGCTTTGATTTGTTCAATGCTTTTACTGTAGGAGGTGATGAGCTCAACGTCGTAATACTCACTTAGGTAGCGAGGCTGCCCTTTGAACCATGTTTCCAGTGAAAGAGGAACGGTGACGAGGATAGAGATTTTTTTCTTCATGAAGAACTTTTTGTGAGTTGATCTAGGAGGTAGGTTTCAACGCCTTTGAATGCAGTTGACCCCAGCAGAGCGATCATAAGGGCATTATTAGCGGTAGACGTTTTGAGTTCATCTCTCTGGAGGGTTTGTGTTTTGAGGAGAATACGGTGATTTTTTAAAAATTCAAGGATACTTTTAATGGAGGTGCCCTTGCCGCTGCCTACATTGATGACCGGTACGCTCTGCATTGCCAGTAGCTTTGTGTACGTATGAACAACGTCATTGATATGGATAAAATCTCGGATGGCATTGCCGTTATTAATAATGGTGAGTTCCTCATCGTTTTGAAATGCACGGATGATTTTGCCAATAACGGAAAAGTTGTCTGCTCCTCCGTACATATTGAAAATTCGGGCAATTGAGCAATCGATGTTTCGATTTTGGCAATACGCTTGGATGAGCTTTTCATTACTGACTTTTAAAGATGCATGGAGGCTTAGAGGGATAAGTGGATCGTTTTCACTGCAAAAAATATTGTTTCCATAAACGGAACTGCTGCTGGTATAGATGATTTTATGAATCTCAGTATCTTGAAAATAAGCCAGTATTTTAGCCGTAATACCAAGTGCGCTTTCAATGTACTGATCTACATGGCTTACATCATTAAGTCCTACTGCCGTTTGAAAATTGTTAAAAATAAGGTTGATTTTTTCTGTTTGGTAGGGCGCCAAGAGATCCATATTGGAAGAAAGCTCACGCGAGGAGAGGAGGACACAATCAGGGATTGCTTTGAAAAGTTCTTGCGATAAGTTACTGTTTTTACCAATAATGAGTGTTACCATCATCGCGCCCCTATTTAGAACCATGAACAAATTTCCAAACATTCTTTGGAAATAATGAAAGTAGGTATAAAACAAAATATTTATAATCAAGGTATTTGTATTTTGAAAGTTCCGCACTTGCTTCATTTTCTTTATCAACACGCATCAGATAACACGCTTTATAATAAGATACTTTTGCATAGGCGTATGCGCGCTCTTTCTTATACCGTTCTTGTAATGTATGATCATCAAACAGTTTATCTAAAGTATGTTTCATCTCACTCCACCATACATCAATATTTTTAGAAGTTAGCGAGTTTTTAAGCCGTCTGTACTTAACCAGATAGTTTTTTAGAACGCATACTTGATATTGACTTGCAAGATGCATAAAAAGATCAAAATCAGGAGAGTGTCGTAACGCTTCATTTATTTTTAGCGTAAGGGTGTTTTTCAAAAGAACAGACTGCATATTTATCTCATATCTTTTTAATTGCTGAGCAAATACATCTCCAGAGCGTGCTTTTGGCAGGGATCTCGCGGTCTCTTCCCCATGCTCGTTTATGTAAATAACTCCTCCATAACACAACCAAAACGCTTTGTTCTCCTCCATGATTTTAACTTGTGTGCTCAATTTATTGGGTAACCAAATATCATCTGTATCTAAAAATGCAATATAGTCGCCATGGCAATGTTGAAGCCCAAAGTTTCTAGCGGCACCTAAGGGTATATTTTTATCCGTCTTATAGTACTTTATTTTATCATCGTAACCGTCTGTTATCTTTTTTGTGTCATCCACAGAACAATTATCGATAAAAATGATTTCCCAATCCTCAAACGTTTGCGCGTAGATGCTATCAATCGCTTCCTGTAAATATTTTTCAGCATTATAGGCATTCATTAAAACGGATACTTTGGCCATTATGCTTCGTCTCTTAATTGTCGTATGTAGGTTGCAAGAGATTTTTCCCAGTCTCCCATAATATTAAGGTCTAACAGATGCAGTTTATAGTTAATCGCGGATTCATTGTGTGAAACAGGAGCGATCCTTTTAAACATTTCATCAGGCGCAATTTTTACATCACAGTTTAAATCAAACAGTTCAACTATTTTTTTCACATAGTCGTATCTGGAGATTCCTATGGCATTATTGACACAATTAAAAATACCGTATTGCTGATTTTCAATTAACAGTTGCAGTTGTTTCACAAAATCAACCACATAGGTCGGATTGCCTATTTGAGTATTATCGGAATAAACGGTATCTTTGCTGCTTGCCTCTAAAAATCGTTTATAAACAAAATTTTTGCTTAGCGTTTTATCACCGCCGTAAAGCCAGCCGGTTCGTAAAATCAGATATTTCTGAAGATGGTTTTGTACGACTTTTTCGCCTTCGTACTTAGATTTATGATGTACCGTTGTTGGGTTAATGGGGGAAAATTCGGTATAAGCATCCGTTTTGGATGTTCCGTATATACCGGTACTCGAAATATAAACAAACAATACGTCTTTGTCTATGCAGTAATTCACTAAATTTTGTGTACCAATCGTATTTATGGCATACGCTTTATCGAGATTGGTTTCACAGCCATCCACATCGGTGTAGGCTGCCGTATGGATAATAATGTTGGGTTTGATTTCATTTAACGTACTTGCGAGCAAGAGGGAGTTCGTGATGTTGAGCTCACTTCCAAAACCTATCACATCTTGATTTGTAAAATGGCGCATTAAAGCAGATCCAAGCATCCCCGATGCTCCGGTGATTAAAATCTTTTTAGTATTAAATTTCAATATTTTTCCTTGAGTTCACTGTTTCTGATTAAGCAGCTTCTTGCTGACATTCTCACGTCCATGCATTCCATCATAAAAATCTTTGAGCGTAAATCCACATGAATGAGGATTGAATGAGCCATGGATATTTATTTTATTTAGGTTGGCAAATTTTCTTAAATATTTTTCAGATTCCATAATATTTTTATATCTATTGTCCTCAACGAGTATATCGTAAGTAATGGGATTGTAGGGAGGTAAAAAGAAAATAACAGTCGTCCCCTTCTTTTGAAGATAGTGTACAAAATCTTCAAAGAGCTGGATATTATTAAGTTGAGTATAATTATTGACAGAAAAAACACCTCCTTGCGTGTAGGCTATGGCGGATTGTTTGATTTTGTTTTCGTCAACAGCTCTTTCACTGGAGGGTTCTTCCGTAGATCCATCGGGTTTTTTAATTGGATCATTTACGTTTAATGAGGCTGTGATGTAAAATGGTTGTTCATTATTTACAATAACTGACTTGAAAAAGGATATATTTGAGAGTGTATAATCATAATTAATGAGTTGTTTCCATTTCGTAGTATTGAAAGGAATGAAGGTATCCTTCCCCGTTTCATTGTATATTTTATTCTTTTCAAAAGCATAATATTCTTCTAATGATTTCCATTTAAACAGGCCATTGTTTTTATTAAATATCCAAGGGTCAATTCCTAAAATAACCGTTGATGGTACATAGCCATACGTTTTTTCATATACACCAATAATGCCGATATAGTCTTCTAGGCTTGCCCCACTTACGGAATGATTGAAAAAAGGGCCACTTTCTGAAACGAATTTTTTTCTTACTTTCAGGGATCTGGATGATCCAATAACAATAGTATCGTTTTTGTTTTTTAAATTTAGGATTACAAGTTTTTGGAAAATTCTTTCATCATAGTTGGTCAAACCTGCGACCATCTTATTCTCCTTTAATGCGGTTACTGCATCGGATAAATAATTGCTATTTCCATAAATACATAAGCTGTCTATTTTGTAGTTAAAGGTGGCAATTATGCCTACCAAACATGCTATGGATATTACTGAAATATTCAACCAAGTCTTATATGCAGCCATCGTTAAAACCTAAAATATATAAATTCAGAGTAACCACTGAGTTTGTAAAATGAAATTGTAAAGAGAATAACCAAAAGAAACCCATACGAGAAATCAGGTTTAAATAATTTTATTTTTTCCGTAGAATTTTTAAAAAATAAAACGGATACAAATCCAATTATTAACCAAACGATAACTTCAGTACCTGTATTAAAGGTAATATTACTTGCAAAATCATTAAACTTGATCCCATATTTGTGAAGAAAATTTAATCTAATTGCCAAATGCTCCGGAAGGACAATGTTTGTTAAACTAAACATAGATTGAAGGACTTTTAGTGCGTCATGCCATGTATTTGCTCTAAAAAAAATCCAAGTAATATTGATGAAGTTAAAAGTAATGAACCAAGCTATGCCTTTTTGAAGGTTAAATCCGAATTTACTCCATATTCTATGAATAACCAAAGCACTTCCGTGCAAAACTCCCCAGAATATAAAAGTCCATCCAGCTCCATGCCAAAGACCACCGATGATAAAGGTGATCAGCAAGTTCGCATAAGTTCTTAATTCACTTTTTTTATTTCCACCCAGAGGTATATAAAGGTAGTCTTTTAAAAATCTACCGAGCGTAATATGCCATCTTCTCCAAAAATCTTGTATATTGGTAGCTTTGTAGGGGCTGTTGAAGTTTTCCGGTAATCTAATATTAAACAGCAGTGCAATACCTATCGCCATGTCTGTGTAACCACTGAAATCAAAATAAAGTTGAAAGGTATATGAAAGTGATGTTGCCCATGCTTCAAAAAGATTAAGCGTTATGGCTACATCAAATCCATTTGTTGCCCAGACAGCAAAAGTATCAGCAACAATCGCTTTTTTAAACAGACCGATAGAAAAAAGAAAAAGTCCTATTGAGATATTTTTGTAATTGAGTGCTTTACTCTTGACGGAGTCAAACTGAGGCATCATCTCTTTATGATGGAGGATGGGACCGGCAAGAAGATGTGGAAAGAAAGTGACAAACAGGGTGTAGTTGAGATAATCCATCTCTTTAACATCATTGCGGTAGGCATCGACAAGATAAGCGATCTGAGTGAAAGTAAAAAAACTTATCCCCAGAGGTAACACGAGATGTATTAAATCCCATTGGGTATTTAAAAGGGTATTGGTATTGGCAATAAAAAAATCCATATACTTGAAATAACCGAGCAATAGAATATTTGAGATAATACCGAATACTACGAGGGTTTTACGGGAAATTTTCTTGCATGTCTTAGCCTGAATTTTATCCATTTTGGTCATAGTAGAGCCAATGGAAAAGTTAAAGAGGATAGAAGCCAAAATCAGGGGGAGATAGATGATGTTCCACCACGAGTAGAAAAACAAAGAAGCAAATACAAGCCAAGCTTTAGAGGTCTGGATGAGACGTTTTGTATTTAGCCAAAAAAAGATAAAAAAAGTAGCGGGTAAAAATAAAAAGATAAATTCGTAACTATTAAACAGCATTTAAGCGCCCTTGAATAGTAGGAATCATAAAAAAGATCACCAATTGTAGGCTATTTTATCAAGTTCAATATTTTGTGCTTCATGGGGATCATGCTCAATGCTAGCCAAGTTCAGGAGCAAATTATATTCGCCTAGCCCCTTAAAAGCTACCCACAAATTTGGTTTAACCGTGAGTCTTTGATAATTGTCTTGGGAGAGCGTTACCTTGAAAAAATCATGTTTT
>JAUPLR010000107.1 GCA_030836825.1 Campylobacterota bacterium | reverse complement strand
CGGATGATGATCGCACAACCAAAGCGGCCCATATTGATTTGGATTATATTTATGATGCCAATCCCGATCAGCAAGAGAGAAATTTGAGCGATTTACTGGAGAGAATCAAGAAACTGGGGATCAATACCGTCTATTTGCAAGCTTTTGCCGACCCTGATGCTAATGGCGCTGCGGATTATGTCTATTTTCCTAATCGTAATGTCCCGATGCGTGCCGATTTATTTAACCGTGTCGCATGGCAAATCGTAACACGCACCCAAGTCAAGCGCATCTATGCATGGATGCCTATGTTGGCGTGGCAACTACCGCGAAACAATCCTGCTGCCAAAGATAGGGTTGTAACGCTCAAGATAGATGCCGCGCATCTCAATATGGGATACCCAAGACTCTCTCCTTTTTCACTAAAATCCCAAAAAGTACTTAGAGAAATCTATGAGGATTTGGCAAAACTCCCGCGTATTGATGGGATCATTTTTCATGATGATGTTACCTTGACGGATCATGAAGATGACAGTAAATTTGCTCGAGCCTATTGCAAAAAATGGGGGTTGCCCTCTAGTGTAGCAAAAATCAAAGCCAACAGAGCGGCGTATGAAAAATGGAGCATGCTTAAAACCGATTATTTGGATGATTTAGCACTACAGCTGGCGGGTATTGTGCGAGATGGGCATCCAGGGCTTAAAACTGCACGCAATTTGTACGCCGAAGTAGCTTGCAATTGGTTTGCCCAAGAGTGGTACGGGCAAGGACTGGCTCAGTCTCTCAAAAAATACGATTACACCGCTATCATGGCAATGCCTTATATGGAAAAAGCAGACGACAAGATGAAATTTTACGAGAGCATTGTAGACAACGTCAAACAAGAAGAGTGTGGGCTAGAGCGCACCGTGATGGAACTGCAAACCGTGAATTGGCGAAAAGAGGGGGAGGCAATTTCACCTCAAGAGCTAGACGAAACCATAAAAACTTTATACAATATGGGGGTACATCATATCGCCTATTATCCCGACAGTGTGTTTAAAAACATTCCTGATGCCGATACTATGAGGTCAGCTTTTGAACAAAAAAGCGTACGGATGCGCAAGGTCGTATTTACGCCAGAGATGGGACAATGACGTTGAGCATACTGCTTCATCTCATCTGGCATACCTTACTGGGGTTTATCTTTTATTATCCTCTCTTTATGTCCAGCTTATGGATCATAGGTGCAATCTTTTTTTATTATAAGAATGAAAGACCTTACGCTAAATACACTATCCCCCCGCTCAGAGACAAAGAAAATTGGCCGGGAGTCAGTATTTTGATCCCCTGCTATAACGAAGGGCAAAATGCGGTCGAAACCATTTCGTATGCCCTCAACGTGGATTACCCAGAATTTGAAGTTATCGCCATCAATGATGGCAGCAAGGACAATACCCTAGAAATATTGGTGGATTTAGCCAAACATAATCCAAAATTAAAAGTGATTAATCTAGCCGAAAATCAGGGTAAAGCGCTAGGGCTTCAAGCGGGTGCATTGCTGGCGAAGCATGAGTATTTGGTGTGCATCGACGGAGATGCTCTTATTGATAAACATTGCGTCCATTGGATGGTGAAGCATTTCATTCGTTATCCACAAGTTGCTGCTGTGACGGGTAACCCAAGAATCCGCAATCGTACGACACTCTTGGGTAAAATTCAAGTAGGTGAGTTTTCGTCGATTGTTGGTATGATCAAACGCGCACAGCGAAGCTTTGGGCGTATATTTACCGTTTCAGGGGTCATTACCGGTTTTCGAAAAGCAGCGGTACACGAAGTGGGTTATTGGAGCCCCGATGTCCTGACCGAGGACATCGATATTACCTGGAAACTCCAACGCAACGGTTGGGACGTGCGCTTTGAGCCTCGCTCTTTGGTGTGGATTTTGATGCCAGAAACCCTGAGCGGATTATGGAAACAACGGTTGCGTTGGGCCATGGGTGGTGTTCAAGTTATGTTTAAGAATTTCACCGTTTTATTTCATCCCAGACAAACCCACCTCTGGGGACTCATGATTGAGCTGATGCTAAGTACGATTTGGGCCTACAGTATGGTGCTGGTATTTACGGTTTGGTTCCTTAGCCTCTTTATGCAGATATCCTATGTAATGCCCTCACATTCACCTATTTTACCGGATGAGACCAGTGTTATTTTAATCGGCGCATGTCTGATGCAATTTGCGGTGAGCAAATGGCTCGATGGACATTACGACCAAGGGTTAGGCAAGAACTATTTTTGGATGATTTGGTATCCTTTTGTCTATTGGCTTCTAAATTTATTTACGGCGGTTACCGCTTTCCCCAAAGTTTTATTGAGCAAAAAAGGTCGTGCCCGATGGGTTAGTCCAGACCGAGGTGCGCACCAAAAGTTGAATCAAAAAGGTTAGATAAAGATGGAAACGTTAATTATTAATAAACGCCGCGAGTTACCAAAAGCCAAAAGAATCGTTTGGGATATAGCTACTGTACTGCTTTGGATTGGTTTTATCTATTTGTGGAAGCCCGTACTGATAATATTTTATAAAATCATTACCTTAAAAGTACCCGCTGAAGAAATAGCGGATTGGATTTTTGAAAACATCGGCAGTGTCACTTTTGAACATGCCATCATGTTGTTGATCGCAACACCGACCATCTTATTTATCTTGTCAAGATCAAACAGACATCAGGCGCAAAGTGAGCATTTGCTCTATGCCTCCAGCGATTATGCCGATTATTTTCACTTAGACGATACCCAGTTACAACAGTGCACAAATAGCCAGTTGGTAACGGTCTACCATGACGACCATGGTCATATCATCCGTCTAAACGATCAAATTTAAAAAGCTTTCCTTGCTGCTTTTTCAGATGCACCAGCGTCTCATAGTGTTGGGTATGCGGAAACATGTCAAACAACTGTACCCGCACACACCCGTACGACTTCAACCACTCCAAATCACGCGCCAAACTCACCGCATTGCAACTGGAATAGAATATATCATGAGGGGAAACCCTCTCCAGCCATTTGCACAGCTCCTGCCCTAATCCTCTGCGAGGGGGGTTGACGATCACCACATCAGGAGTTTTTGACGTTTCCGTACTAAAACTCACCGCATCCAGTGCTTTAAACGTCAATGTCTCAATCCCTAAAAGCCCAGCAGACTCTTTGGCGCACTCAATCGCCTCATTCTCAATCTCTATTCCGATAACATTGCGCTCATTATTGGCAACATGCAATGCAAATCCGCCAACACCGCAAAAAAGGTCAATAACCGTTTTCGCCGCCAATTCATCCATCCACTTTGCCACAGTTTTATAGAGCTTTGCCGCTACCTCTGGGTTGGTTTGAAAAAAACTTTTCGGTCGTATGAAGAGAGGAATTTCATTGAGTTTTTCTTCCAAACGTGTTTGTTCAGTGAGAAAAATCTCTTCTTCCCCCTCTAAAATTGCCATGTGGACAGGCTGGATATTGACAGAAACTACTTTGATATCAGGAACCAACGCAATCAGGGACTCTAAATTCCCCTCCAACCTCGAAATAATTCCATGAGAGCGTAACACAAATCGCAGCATCATTGTACCGTTCTGAGCACTGCGTGTTAGCAATACGTACTTTAGTTCCCCTTTTTTCTTTTTGACATCATAGGCCTTTATCCCAAGCCCTCTAAGCCAATTTTGGGTGTGTTCCAATGCCGTTTGCATACTGATATTGTACAAAGGGCATCCAATAAGACTTACCTCATCGGAAAGTCCAAGAATCACCCCCTCTTCCCCGCCAGAAGCTACCATCTTGGCT
>JAUPLR010000106.1 GCA_030836825.1 Campylobacterota bacterium | reverse complement strand
TTACGGACAAAGATACGGTTCATATAAAACTGGCTGATGGGGGTGCGCACTTGATTCATCGCAAAGAATTTAACTATTTTGAAGTGCTCAAAGAAAAATTGGGCTGGGGGGATTAAGCGGTGATTGAGCGTTTTTATCTCAAAGAATTTTTAACCTTTAAAGAAGCCCAACTGGAATTTAAGCCTGGATTAATTGTCTTTACAGGGCCAAGCGGAAGCGGTAAGTCGATACTGATGCGTTCTATTTTGGCATCCGTTGGGCTGGACGGGGTGGATGCCAGTGTGTGTGAATCTTCGGTATCGTGGCAGATGAATGAAGAGGAACACGGAATAGACAACGAGTCTATCAATGTCTTTCGTCATGTTAAAAAAGAAAAAATCAATTATTTCATTAACAATCAGCGCACGTCGAAGTCATCGATGGAATCAATCAGTTCCTCGTATTTGCGTCATTTGAGTTTAAAAGATTACAGTGATTTTGATCCGGCATCTTTACTGGGATTGTTGGACGAGCGTATTGCGCTTATGTTCCCTGAACATCGTACACGGTTACAAGCGCATAAAGCAAAATTTTTGGAATATAAAAACGTGCGTGATGAGCTCAAAATAATCGAAGACCAAGAAAAAAAGCTCACCGAACTCAAAGAATTCGCCGCGTATGAGATTGGAAAAATAGATGCGATTAAACCCACTGTTGGTGAAGATGAAGCCCTAATGCTCATCAAAAAACAGCTCTCTAAAAAAGAAAAAATTGAGGAATCGATACAGGCCGCGCAAGCAGTGTTCGGATATGAGTCTCACGTTGCCCATGCGTTGGGCATGCTTGAAGTTGAGAGTTCCTTTTTTGATGATGCGATGAATGAGTTACGCTCGGTATTTGAAAGTTCACTGGAGAAACTCGAAGAACTCGAAGAGGTATCGGTTGAAGAGGTATTGGATCGTATTGAGCAGTTAAGTGAGCTAAAACGTCGTTACGGTGGGATTGCAGAAGCGTTGGTCTATCGTGACCAAAAGGCAAAAGAGCTTGAATCGTATGAGATGATTGAACACTCAAAAGGAGATTTGAGTCAAAGAATCGCAAAGCTAACGTCCGAGTTAGAAGTCATAGCGCAGGAGCTCTCGAAAAAACGGACGGATGAAATTTCTACTTCGCTAGAGAAACTCAATGGCTACCTCACGATGCTGTATCTGCGTCCTGCTAGTTTAGGTATTGAGACAGTGGAGCATCATTCGCAAGGCGTGGATCGTATTGTTTTGGGGCTTGAAGGGACGAAACTGGAAAAACTAAGTTCCGGCGAGTTCAATCGTTTGCGTTTGGCATTATTGGCACTGCGTGTTGAGAGTATGGAAGAGCAAGGAGGCGTGTTGATGCTCGATGAGATTGATGCGAATCTCAGCGGTGAAGAGTCGATGAGTGTTGCCAAAGTGCTTCGACATCTTGCCCGTTGTTATCAAATTTTTGTCATCTCTCATCAGCCGCAGTTAACCTCGATGGGGGAACAGCACTTTTTGATTTATAAAGATAACGAGAGCCGCGTTCGTGAGCTTAATGATGCCGAACGTATAGAAGAAATTGCCCGTATTATCAGCGGTGAGGGGATTAGCGAAGAGGCAAAAGGCTTTGCAAAAGAGCTGTTTGAACGTGTGCGAACGGAGAATACTAAATGATTATTGACACCCATGTCCATCTCGACGATGCGCGTTATCTAGAAGATTTTGAAGCGGTAATGCTTCGTGCGCGAGAAGCAGGTGTTGAGAGATTTATCATTCCGGGAGCGCATCCCTCAACCCTAGAGCGTGCGGTAGCGTTATGTGAAGAACACGAGAACGTTTATTTTGCGGTTGGGGTACATCCGTATGATTTAGAGGGGATGGAAGGTTTGGATTTTGAACATTATGCCGCTCATCCAAAATGCGTAGCGATTGGAGAGTGCGGGATGGACTATTTTCGCCTTGAGGGGAGTGATGAGGAGAAAACAACCGAAAAAAAGCGTCAAGAAGAAGCATTCCGAGTACAGATTCGTATGGCAAAAAAGGTGAAAAAGCCTTTGATTGTCCATATACGTGATGCGAGTCATGATTCAAAAATGATTTTGCTTTCCGAAGGTGCTGGCGAAGTAGGGGGCGTGCTGCATTGCTACAATGCGGATGATGAACTGCTGAGTTTAGCGAATGAAGGATTTTATTTTGGAATTGGAGGCGTTTTGACGTTTTCAAATGCGAAAAAATTGGTTAAGGTACTGCCTAAAATTCCCAAAGAAAAGTTGTTGATCGAAACAGATGGTCCGTATCTCACGCCGCACCCCTATCGGGGGCAACGCAATGAGCCTTTCTATACGAAGTTGGTTGCGCAAAAGATGTCTGATGTGTTGGGAATGCCTTTAGAAGATGTTGAAGCTTTAACAAGCCGAAATGCGCATACTCTTTTTGCAGGATTAATAGAGGGTTAATAACTGGGTGTTATAATATTTTCGTATGGATACTGTCGTGAGGGGGAAATGTGCGCTGGTTTTTGCTTGTTGTCTTTTTTACCTTCAATGCCTCTTCGTTGACGTTTAGTCCCAATGATGAGAAGAAAATAGCCGTCTTAAAACATTTTGATATTCCCCCTTCTTTTTTAAACGATCCCTATTTGAACGATATCTATGTTGAAAAAAAACGTGATTGTACGCTCAATGGATTTGCAAATTCCTATGAAAATGCAGACGCGCTTATCCCGATGCTCTCTTCGTTGATCTCCCAATCCGATTTGCCGAGTGAATTTTTGTTTATTGCGTTGGCAGAATCTGGTTTAGACACGCTTTCCACCTCTTCGCAAGGGGCAAGTGGAATATGGCAATTTATGGCGGGTACCGGAAAATTGCACGGTCTTAAAATTACCCCTTATGTTGACGAACGTCGCGATCATCTGAAGTCAACACGGGCGGCAATCACCTATTTATCTCAATTGCATCGTCAATTTGGTAAATGGTATTTGGCAATTATTGCGTATAACTGTGGGGATGGAAGACTTTCTAAAGCGATACGCAAAGCTGGCAGTGATGATCTAAGCGTATTGGCAAATCCTGCAAAAGCGTATATCCCTCCTGAGAGTCGTCGCTACATCCGTAAAATTGTTGCTTTGGCGTTATTGGCGAGTGACAAAGTTTTTTTGGAGCAGATTCAATACGATCATCTCATTGGTGTGGCATCTGAAAATCCTATAGCCACAGTGTACCTTCCTGAAGGGGAAGATATTAGTCGTATCGCCGCAGTATTGAAAATGCCAAAAAAGAAACTTATGCTGCTCAATACGCACCTTAAACGCGGAGTGACGCCTCCTAGTCAAAATACCTATCCCGTGTACATCCCAGAGGCAAAATTGGAGCTTTTTCGTGAAAAGTACCGACCTAAGACGCTCAAGGGGTATTTCATAATGCATAAAACAGCATCGGAAGAAAATATTGAGGCTTTATCAAAGCACTACAACGTAACGACAGGCGCGATTATGAATGAAAATATGATGAGGGAGAATGATGGGTTGTCGCTCAACCGAAACGCCAAAATACCAATCAATCAACCGTTCATCAAAGGGACCATGCTTCACACGGCCAAGTCAGATGAAACGCTCTTTTCAGTCGCAAAACTGTATAATCTAACCATTGATCAGTTGAGGGCGAAAAACCCTTTTATCCAGTCTAAAGTAAAAGAAGGCGAGGAAATAAAAGTCGGTGATTAGAGTTGTTTTGTTGGTTCTTGTTCTCTTGATGAGTGGATGTACGTCTTATGTGGGTTCCTATCCATACCGCCCGACAAAAGTGACTAAAAAGTACCCTTCGGATGTGCTTGATCCTGCCCCCTCTGCCGTTAAGAAAAAAAATGGGGAGCCAACAGCGTCCATGCGTCCCTATACGGTATTTGGCAAAGAATATTATCCGACGATTGTGAGTATCGGGGACACGATGAGCGGTCGTGCGAGTTGGTACGGAAGTGATTTCCATGGAAAATCGACGTCCAATGGCGAAGCCTATGACATGTATGCGATGACGGCAGCGCACAAGACATTGCCCATGAATACCGTTGTTCGTGTAACCAATCTTGAAAACAATCAAAAAACCGTTGTCCGTATCAACGATCGTGGTCCGTTTGTTGAAAGTCGTATTATTGATTTATCGTTTACGGCAGCTAAAGAGATTGATTTGGTGGACAAGGGCAGTGCGCAGGTACGTCTCGAAGTTTTAGGCTTTGAACCCAGTGATTCTAAATCCATACATCTCAAAAAATTATCCAAAGGTCCTAGCCAAGAAGTGCTGACTGCATTTGCGGTTCAAATAGGGGCATTTGCAAATATTCAAGGGGCATTGGAAACGAAAAACAAGTATGCTTCTTTTCGTGGATATTCCGCAATCATAAAAGATTCGCAGTATAATAACGCTCCATTATTTAGGGTTTGGCTGCGCGGATTTAGAAGTGAAGCAGAAGCCAGAGACTTTATTTCGCAGGGCTATTTTAGCGGCCAGTTTATCACAAGGGAATGAGATGATACAAAAAAACCGTAAAACAAAAGAAACCGATATTACGCTAGCACTTACCGTTGCTGGAACGGGTCAAAGTACCGTAGCCACCGGTGTCGCATTTCTTGATCATATGCTGGAGAGCTTCGCAAAACATTCTTTGATGGACATTAGTGTTCGTTGCAAAGGAGATACGCATATTGATGATCACCACAGTGTGGAAGACATCGGTATCGTTTTGGGTCAAACATTACGTGAAGCCATTTATCCGATAGAAAAGGTAGAGCGTTTTGGAAGCGCGGTTGTTGTCATGGATGAAGCGGCGGTTAGTTGTGATTTGGATTTGAGCAATCGCCCCTATCTCCTGTACGATGTTGAGATTGAGGGAACGGTGGGAGAGTTTGATGTTGAATTGGCTGAAGAATTCTTCCGCGCGGTTGTTTTTAATGCCGGAATTACAGCCCACATCGTATTGCAGCGCGGTAAAAATAAGCATCACATTATAGAAGCAGCCTTTAAATCACTGGCAGTTGCGTTGCGCCGCGCATTGATGACCAACGAACGTGTTGGTATTCCTAGCACCAAAGGGATACTGTGATTCGACTGATATTACTCGACGTTGATGGATGTATGACGGATGGTCGTATTATTTACAATGAAAAGGGCGAAGAGATTAAGAATTTTAACGTCAAAGACGGTTTTATCATCCGCGCATGGCTCACCATGGGGTATCACGTCGCTATCATCACCGGTCGTGAATCGGCGATAGTGGCAAATCGTGCCAAAGAACTGCGTATCCCTTACGTATTCCAAGGGGTAAAGGATAAGCTTGCCGTCGCCAAAAAACTGTGCAAAGAGCTTGGGTTAGAATCTCACGAAGTAGCCGCAATCGGTGACGATCTTAATGATTACACCATGCTTCAATGGGCGGGACAGGGGTATACCCCAAAAAATGGCGTTCATCATCTTCATGCCGTAGCTACGGTTTTGGAAAATGTCGGCGGGGATGCGGTTGTGCGTGAAATGATTGAAACGGTGATCGATCATAACGGTGAGCGTGAAAAATTTTTGAGTTTATGGATTTAGCAAATGTCCATTAATCTCTTTTTTGTCTTGGTATTGGGCGCCCTTGTAGGGATGTACGGTTATTTTAAACCTGCGATGTTTAAAACTCAGACAAAAGAGGAGGTTCCTAAGTTTGAGCTGGAATCGTTTGTCGTTTATGAAATCAGCGCATCAGGAATTGATCGTTTTTTTGAAGGTAAGCACGGCAAGCGTTTTGAAGATCGTTATGAGGTTTCATCAGCAAAATTCAGCAATAATTCCAGATCCCTTTTCGAATCCATCCGTGCCAATAATGCTCTTTACCAAGATGACGTGATTACGTTGAGCGGGAATGTCCATTATGTGCGCGAAGATGGACTCCAGTTTCGTTCCCATGAGGGGCAGTATGATACGCTTCATTCGCTTGTGACGACGCGCGGTAATTTTGTGATTACCCAAAATAACAACCGTGTTAATGGTACACAATTACAATTCAATACGAAAAGCCAGACGGTAAGTGCAAATGCGGTTTCCGGCAGTTATCAATTAAATTAAGATAAAGAACAAACGATGAAAAAAATTATTTTTATGATGGTACTCTGCGCGCTTGGTCTCTATGCGGATGAGCTTAAAGTCCTCTCGGATAATTTCAGAGCCGATCAGCCAAAGGGAATCTCCATTTTTACAGGAAACGTGATGGTCACTAAAGGACATGATGAACTCAATGCCTCAAAAGTGACCATTTATACGGATAGCAATCGCAAGCCTACCAAAATGGTTGCTGAAGGGGATGTCTCTTTTTACATTGTGACAGAATTAAAAGAGAAATACAGAGGAAAATCTCAAAGAGCGGTCTACCTACCCAATGAGAAAGAGTACCAGTTTTACACCAAAGTCGATTTGATCCGTTTGGACGATTTTCGCCGCGTAAAGGGGGATAAAGTTGTTGTGAATACCGTTCATGGGCACGCAAGCGCAGACAGTGCGAATAACGAACCGGTTATGATGATTTTTACGCTTCAAGACAATAATACGAGCAAAAAAGGGTCTTCCAAATGATCGAAATCATTAATTCGGTTTTTATGACATCGGCGCCTCATATACGATTATCGCCCGAGAACCCGTTACAAAATGAAGTGGCATTTATGGCACGCTCCAATACAGGCAAAAGTTCTATTCTCAATACCTTGACGCAGCGTAAATCATTGGCAAAAGTTTCTTCTACTCCTGGGAAAACCAGACTGATTAATTATTTTGATGTTGAGTTTATGGATCGTGATACGGGGGCAAAATTCGAAGCCAAATTGGTGGATCTTCCCGGGTTTGGATATGCGAAAGTGGCAAAATCTCTGAAAACCGATTGGGAAAGTAATCTCACTGATTTTATCACACAACGCCAGCAAATTCGTATTTTTGTCCATTTGATCGATGCCCGTCATCCCGATTTGGAACTAGACCATTCGGTCTCTGAGTATTTGGAACAAATCTGCCGTCAAGATCAGTTTATTCTCAACGTCTTTACCAAAATCGATAAACTCAACCAAAAAGAGCTTAACGAACTCAAAAAACAGTTTCCGGAGGCACTCATGGTTTCGAATACCAAAAAGCGTGGTGTGGACAGAGTCGTTGCAAAAATTTATGAACTCTTAACTCACGTGGAATCGCATGAAGATTGAGTATAAAAAGCCAACACTGAGGGATATTCCCAATATGCAGCTGCTGGTTGCTCCCGAGATAGAGAGCGGCGTTATATTATTGCGTACGGATGATGAGATTGCGACCAATATTCGTTCGTATACCCTTGCGATGGATGGCGATACATTGATAGGATTTTGTGCGTTGCACATCCACTCGCCCAGTCTCGCAGAGGTGCGTTCGATGATTATTGCCAATAATTACCGAGGCAAAAATATTGGGAGTGAATTGGTACGTAGAGTATGTGAAGAAGGGAGTCTGTTAGGTCTTAAAGAAATTTTAGCATTGACCTATCAGCAACATTTTTTTGAGCGTTTGGGATTTGTAGAAATTCCAAAAGAGAGCATTCCCGAACATAAAATTTGGGCTGATTGTATTAAATGTAAACATTTTCCAGTATGCAACGAAGTATCACTTATAAAAATACTGTAAGCGACCTCTTGTGGGTGGCTGTATTTGGCATCTACATTGCGCTCAGCAGCATTTACCTTTTCTTGCCTCCGATGTTGGCGGTTCTTGGGTATCTCTATTATCGTGCACTCCAGCGTCATGACCTTTTTTCTCTTGCCGTAGCTTCCGTTATGCTTTTGATGTTTGAAGCGGAAAAGGGATATTGGTTTGGATCAACGCTTGTTTTTTTTACCCTTATCAGCCATTATATGGTCCCTAAACTCGAACAAACGATGCAGTGCACGGTATGTATCAAGGGCATTTTTGTCCTTTCTTCGTATCTTGGTTTTTCCCTCTTTTTAGGGGTAATAAACGGGATATTATTGCTTTCTCTTCCTTCTTTAGACTGGCATGTACTTTTTTATATGGCGATTGAATTTGCGCTGATTGTGATTATTGGATGAAGTTTAAAATCATCGTCAGCCTATTCACACTGATATGGATATTTCTGCTTGTGCGTGTGTATCATCTTGCCGTTCAATCAAACGATCATTACGAAACACTTGCCCAAAATAACAGCATCAAAACGGAGTACTCCCCGCCGGTGCGCGGTGAAATTTTGGATCGAAATCTTGAACCTATCGCTATTAATGAGCTTGGCTTCAAAATAGCATTGGCTCCCCATTTGACCCGAGGCAAAGATGCGACACGTTTAGAGCAAGAAGTAGCCTATTTGTTGTCAATGATCCCCACTCTCGATGCAAAAAAAATCATGAGAACCTACAAGATGCAAGATTCCTATTACAATCACAGTTTTATTGATGTGGTTGAGTTTGTTCCTCATGAGACGATGATTCCGCTGTACTCTTTGATGAATTTGCGTGAAACCATTAAAATTGCTCCCTCCCCGAAGCGTCTTTATCCGTATGGCGATTCGGCTGCCCATATTATTGGTTATGTGGCAAAGGCGAATCAAAAAGAGGTAGATAAGCAGCCGATTTTAAAACTTTTAGGACATGTGGGCAAAAGCGGTATTGAAAAATATTACAATGGGTATCTTCAAGGCATTGCAGGTGAGCGCCGCATAAAGGTCAATGCCCATAACGTTGAAATAGAAGAAGTTTCCAGAAGTACTACCAAAGAAAACCGTACATTGGTTTTGAACCTTGATATGCGTCTGCAAAATTACATCAGTGCTATTTTTGAGGGCAAAGTAGGGGCAATTGTCGTTATGGATACCAAAGGTGCTGTTTATGCCGCGGGTAGTTATCCAGAATATAACCTAAATTCTTTTGTTGAGGGCATTGGTTCGGAACAATGGAATTATTTGATCAACAGTGTTGATGCCCCCTTTACGAATAAATTTATTAATGGACTGTATCCTCCTGGGTCAACGATCAAAACGGGGTTAGGCCTTATTTACGTCTCTTCTGGTGCATTGAACGAAGATTCGAGTGTGACGTGTACGGGAACCTATCGCTTGGGGAATCGTTCTTTTCGATGTTGGAAAAAGACAGGACATGGAGGCGGTGTAAGTGTTGAGCATGCGATTAGAGAAAGCTGCGATGACTACTTTTACAAGGGAAGTTTGAGTGTCGGTATTGAGCGTATGGCGCATGGACTTAATCGTATGGGTATGGGGGTTAAAACCAATATTGATCTCCCCAATGAATTCATCGGTACCGTTCCCAGTCGAAAATGGAAAAAAGAGAAATTTAAACAGCCGTGGTATCGGGGGGAAACCCTTAATACCGCAATCGGACAAGGGGACTTTTTAGCAACTCCGATGCAAGTCGCTCAGTATACCGCACTGATGGCAACCGGTAAGCTGCCCGTTCCGCATATTGCGTATAAGGTAGGGGATAGAGTGTATAATCCTGCGGCGCGAGAGGTTCTCACCCCTCTGGAAAAACAAAAGCTTCCGATCATACAGCGTGCGATGCGTGAGGTATGTAACGACCCTAGAGGGACGGCTAAAGCGTACGTGTCTACCCGTTTCCAAATTGCCGGAAAAACGGGTACAGCGCAAACGACGGGAATTGGTCAAAATGTCAAAAACCGTCAATCTGAGCACAGTATGGAATACTTAAAACGTTCCCATGCGTGGTTTACGACTTATGGTCCTTTTGATAACCCTCAGTTTATTGTCACGGTTTTAGTTGAGCATGGGGGTCACGGGGGAGAAGCAACCGGCGGGATTGTATCGGGGATTTATAACAAGCTGTTGGAACTAGGGTACATAAAACTCGCCGCACCAAAAGAGGCTAATCTAACCCTTGGGTCCGTACAATAAGACTAAGCGGAAGATTGAATTCTCGGACGATTTTCTCTTCTTTGGCGCGCATTTCACCGCCGTCGGTTTCATGATCCATTCCTAGCAGATGCAGTAAACCATGGATAAAAAGCAGTGAGAGCTCGTCATTTTCATTGTGCCCCAATTGGGTTGCTGCTTGTGCTACTTTATCCACACTGATAATGATCGTACCCAGTGGTGCGCCGGGAAAAGGGTCTGTCGGAAAACTGAGAACATCGGTGGGTTTATCTATTCCGCGGAATTCGAGATTGATCTGCGCAATTTCTGTATTATCGGTGAGGATAAGCTCAATTTCGAGGGGCGTGAGAGAAGATGCAATCTCCCCAAGACGCTCAAAATCGTAATTTTTATCGGTTCGGTTATCTAAATCTATCATGATTTTTTTAGAGTTTGTAAACAGAAATCTCTGATAACATGGTCTCAGCAACGTGATGGAGATGATCCGATGCGGCTGCTATTTCTTCAACGCTGCGTGCATTGGATGCGAACATCACTCTGACTTTGTCAATTTCATCAATAATGGCATCATTTCGTTCGGTATTAGAGGTTGATTTGTGG
>JAUPLR010000105.1 GCA_030836825.1 Campylobacterota bacterium | reverse complement strand
GACAGTTTGACTAGATATATTTTCGGTAAAAATTTGTCGAAAATCAAATCCATAAAAAAGATTTACTCTTGGAGTGAATTTCAAGTAATCGAGAGAAGCTTTAATTATGCCATTAGAAAAAACTCATCCACAATCAAGCTCATTGCCTGTCAATTTTATTTAAACTATGAAACATATTTCAATACTTACGTGGATGATTTAGACAATGAGATGCTTTCCTCTGCGCATGAGGTCTTAGTTAATGGTGAATATTATCTACTCAACAGGAATCAAGTACGATACAAGAATGGAGTCTCTTTAAGATATAAAGATGTTTTTTCTTTTAGTAAACATCCAAATGGGGACAACATCCTTTTATTGGGTTCATACATAGAATCAGACACCATGCATATGTTAAACAGTTTGGGATCTTTTGATCGTGTCTTATTTAAGAATCATCCAGCAGTGGATATCCGTAAATTTGGAAAATTGAATACCAATACACTGCCTGTTAACGATAACATTTACAGCCTTTTTAAAAACGCAAGCATGGTTATCGCAACTGCCTCCGGTTCTTCTGTGGAAGCTGTTGCATGCGGAATATCCGTAATAATAATCGCGAGTCAAGACAACTTTACCGCAAATCCTTTAATTGACTATGGTAAGGGTAAAATTTGGGACATCGCTTTTAGTTCTGACGATGTGAAAAAAATGTACAATAAGCTCATTACATACAGAAATAACCACGCAGATGAAATACAAAAAATAGCTGCATGGTATAAAGAAAACTTTTTTACAGAACCGACCGAAGAAAATATTATAAAAGCTTTTGAACTGGATAAGGAATAAGAGATATGAAAGTTGTATTACTGGCAGGTGGATTTGGTACTAGACTCAGCGAAGAGACCGATATACGTCCTAAACCAATGATTGAAATAGGAGGAAAACCGATTCTTTGGCATATCATGAAAACATACTCCCATTATGGATTTAATGAGTTCGTCATTCTGCTGGGATACAAGGGTTACTACATCAAAGAGTACTTTGCAAATTACTTTTTACACCAAAGCAATGTAACGATAGACCTAGCCAATAATAAAATGGAAATACACAACAACGCCAGTGAACCGTGGAAAGTAACTTTACTCGATACCGGATTAGACAGTATGACGGGTGGACGGATTAAGAAAGCGCAAGATTTTATTGGAAATGAGCCCTTTATGCTGACCTACGGTGATGGGGTCGCAGATATAAATATTGCAGAGTTGGTTAAGTTTCACAAATCTCACGGCAAGCTTTTGACAATGACCTCCGCCCAACCTGATGGCAGATTTGGTGCATTGGAGATTGATGAGAACAGCCAAGTTAAGGAATTTAAAGAAAAGCCAAAAGGCGATGGAAGCTGGATAAACGCTGGTTACTTTGTATGCGAACCAAAAGTATTTGATTACATATTGGAGGGAGATTCTACCGTATTTGAACAAGAGCCTTTAAAAAATCTGGCCAAAGACGGTGAAATATTTACCTATAAGCATCATGATTTTTGGATGCCCATGGATACCTTAAGAGACAAAATCAAACTTAATGAAATGTGGCAAGACAAAAGCTCTCCTTGGAAGGTATGGGATAAATAATGTTTGCCGATCGTTACAAAAATAAAAAAGTACTGGTTACCGGGCATACGGGATTTAAAGGGACGTGGTTAACCGCTTGGCTGTTGAAGCTTGGGGCGAACGTGGTAGGTGTTTCAAAAGACATCCCAACGGTACCCTCAATGTTCCAAGAACTTGAATTGGAAAATAAAATCAAACACTATCAAGAAGACATTAGAGATCTGTCAAAAATGACAGAAATCCTATCCAACGAACGACCGGACTTTCTCTTCCATCTTGCGGCACAACCTATTGTCTCTACCTCCTATACCGATCCTATTGAAACGATCAGTTCAAACGTCATGGGGACGGCACATATTCTCGAAGCCCTTAAGATATCCAATCATCCCTGTACTGCTATTATCATCACCAGCGATAAAGCGTATGACAACGTGGAACAAGTGTGGGGATACAAAGAAGATGACAAAATGGGGGGTAAAGACATTTACAGCGGCAGCAAAGGAGCGGCTGAGCTTATCATCAAATCCTATTATCACTCTTTCTTTAAATCTGAAAAATCAAATATCAAACTCGCAATAGGAAGAGCCGGGAATGTTATCGGCGGCGGAGACTGGGCGCAAGACCGTATTGTTGTCGACTGCATGATTGCATGGAGCAAAGGTGAAAAAGTTGAAATTCGAAGCCCCCATGCCACGCGCCCGTGGCAACATGTTCTAGAGCCTTTAAGCGGGTATTTACACCTAGGAGCTCAACTGTATCAAAATAATGCTCTGCACGGTGAGGCATTTAATTTTGGACCAAGAGCTGAACAAAATCACACCGTTAAGCAACTGCTGGAAGACCTAAGTCACTATTGGCATTTTCAACAAAGCAATGATGCCTTTACCGTAACCGACAATATCCCCTTCCATGAAGCCGGTCTTTTGAAACTAAACTGCGACAAAGCACTTTTTCATTTGCAATGGCAAGCGACGATGCACTATGCGCAAACCATCAAGTTCACAAGCGAATGGTATTATGATTTTTATCGTAACAATAGCAACATGTATCAAAAAACGATCCATCAAATCCGCGAGTATGAAGCTTTGGCAAAGGAAAACAATCGGTCATGGACGGAGTAATCCTCACCCCTCTCAAGCAGATTCACAATCCCAAAGGGGATGTTTTTCATGCCATGAAGAAAAGCGATATCGGTTTTGATTCTTTTGGAGAGGCCTATTTTTCAACGATTCACAAAGGTGACATCAAGGGGTGGAAAAAACACACCCTAATGACGCTGAATCTAGTCGTCCCTATCGGCAAAATAGAGTTTATCGTGTATGACGAACAAAAACATGATTTTTTCAAGGTAACGCTCTCCCAAGACAATTATCAAAGACTCACGGTTAAACCAAATTTGTGGGTAGCT
>JAUPLR010000104.1 GCA_030836825.1 Campylobacterota bacterium | reverse complement strand
TTATACACTCCGTATTGATCATCAAAGATGGTTTCATTCTCAACTTGCTTAACAATCGTAGCGGTATCGCCGTAGAGGTCTTTCATGTGAGAAATTTGTTTGTTCAGAATCCCGCTTAGCTTAGTCACGTCATTTGAAAGGGCACCTAAAACATGGTTGGCTTCGCCGATAGAGGGGATATTTTTAATCTCTTCTCGTCGTTTATCAAGAATTTTTTCCATTAGTACCATGTTTTTGTAGAGTGTGGCGCTAAGCTGCAAGATGCTTTTAACAGAGGAGAACCCTTGTTTGAGGGTTTTCTCCAGGTCAACGTTCTTTTCATCTTCATTTTCATTTTCCAGCTCTAGAATAGCGCCGATTTGGCGACGAAGACTTTCGCTTTTTTCTTCCAAAATGCGGTCGAAATAGAGTGAAAAATTATTGGGGGTAGGGGGAAGATTGTCTGAAATAAGAGAATTAAGAACTTCTTTGGAAAAGATCTCTAAATCACTCGTCGGATCGCTCAGAGAACCTACATGAAGCGCACCTTCTTGGATCGATTGGCCACTCGCAAGCCGTGCAGCCGCGTTATGTGAAGAGAATTCTGAGGCGTCTTCCATGTGTCTCTACCTTGGTTTATTTTTCTTCTTTTTCTTTTTGAACAAGTACTTCGTCAATGATACCATATTCTACACCTTCTGCGGCTGACATGAAGTTATCGCGATCGGTGTCTTTTTCAAGTCTTTTAATGCTTTGTCCACAGTTTTTAGCCAAAATTTCGTTGAGCTCCGCTTTCATGCGCAAAATTTCTTTGGCTTGAATTTCGATGTCGGTTGCCTGACCTTGCGCACCGCCTAGTGGCTGATGTATCATGATACGCGCATGAGGAAGCGCATAACGCTTACCCCTCGTCCCAGAACTTAATAAAAAAGCCCCCATAGACGCCGCTTGACCGATGCAGATCGTACAAATATCAGGGCGTATGTAGTTCATCGTATCGTATATCGCCATTCCAGAGGTGATAACACCACCCGGAGAGTTGATGTAGAAATAGATGTCTTTTTGCGGATCTTCTGCTTCCAAAAAGAGCATCTGCGCTACGATGGAAGAGGCTACTTGGTCATTTACCTCGCCGCTGAGCATGATGATGCGATCTTTAAGAAGACGTGAATAAATGTCATACGAGCGCTCACCGCGCCCCGTTTTTTCAATGACGTAAGGAATATAGCTCATCGTACTTACTTGATTTTATCGTTAAGCAGTTTGCTCAATACGCGGTCTTCGATCATTGCCATTTGGACAGCAGGAAGATAGCCTGATTCTTTGTAGCTTTTGTAAACTGCCGCAGGATCTTGACCCATTTGTATCGCTTCGTAATAGATGGTTTGCATCAGCTCTTGATCGTTTACCGAAATATTCTCAGCTCTCGCCAATGCGTCTATGATGAAGGTTGCTTTTACCGCACGACACGCGTCTTCACGGAAGGTTTCACGCATCTCTTTTACTTTTTCGTCATTTTCACGCAGTTCAGTGATTTGCTCTTCCGTCATTTCACGTACTTTTTTATTGAGCGCCATATCAATCTCTTGCTCTACGATGAACTCTGGAAGATCAATCGTGAACGTTGCTACAAAGTGCTCCATAAGATTTGGCTTGAGTTCGTTATTATAGAGTTTGCTTATCTCTTCACTCTCAAGCTGCTCTTTTACTTTTTCTTTGAGCATGGCAATATTCGCATCCTCAAATCCTGGCAACACTTTTTTCGCTAAGTTGTCATCGATGACAACTGCTTCTTTTGCTTGGATCGCGTGAACTTTGACATTGAAACTCGCAGGTTTTCCCGCCAGTTGCGCTCCGCCGTAGTTTTCAGGAAAGGTTACGTTGATTGTTTTTTCATCGCCTTTGCTCATGCCGATAACTTGCTCTTCAAAGCCTGGGATAAATTGTCCGCCGCCAAGACGCAGTGAGAAGTTTTCCGCTTTACCGCCTTCAAACGCCACGCCATCCACAAAACCTTCAAAATCAATCAATGCAGTATCGCCATTGATCAGCGCTCGGTTTTCTTCAATATTAATAAGCGGTGCTTGTGCGCTTGCAAGTTCTTCGATACGTGCCATTACCGCTTCATCGGTAACTGCAGGTTTGACAACGTCAGGAATCATACCGGCATAGTCGCCCAATTCGATTGCCGGACGCGTAGCGATGGTGACTTCTACTTCGATGCCGTTGTCATTTTTTTCAAACTTAGTGATCTGCGGTTCACCGATAAGGGTGTCTGGAGTGATGCCCATCTCTTTGAGCCCAACGTTGAGCAAATCACGTAGCGCCTGCGCTTCAGCGTCTTGTACCAAACGCTCACCGTGTTGCTTTTTAACAGCATCCATAGGTACTTTTCCCTTACGGAAACCCGGCACTTTTGCATCTTTGCTGAGTTGTTTTGCGATTTTTTCGACATTATTATCGAGCGTGCCACGGGTAATAGCCGCGTTTATTTTTGCGTTAGCAGAATTGATTTTATTGGTTGTGATTTGCATTGAATCCCTTTGTTGCTTTTATCGTTTGGTTGAGTAAATGGTGGCAATAATAGCGTAGTATGGTTAATAAATGGCTGAATAAAAGCCATAACATGTTAAAGTAATAGGAACGTAAAACATACAAGTGAGAGACTGTGGAAAACGAACCTTTTATAAATGCGGTAAAAACGATGATAGGGCACATGGGAGAAGATCCGCAGCGCGAAGGGCTTCTCAAAACCCCCCAGCGTGTTCTTAAAGCCTATGAATTCATGTTTGGCGGGTATCAAGAAGATCCCCAAGCAATTTTGAATTCAGCGATGTTTGCCACAAGCAACGATGAGATGGTTTTAATCAAAGACATTGAATTTTACTCGACGTGCGAGCACCATCTCCTCCCGATCATCGGTCGAGCACATATCGCCTACATCCCTGATGGCAAAGTCGTCGGTCTCTCTAAGATCCCCAGAGTGGTGGACGTTTTTGCAAGGCGTATGCAAATTCAAGAGCAGCTAACGGAGCAAATTGCCGATGCACTCATGCGCTCCATCAATCCAAAAGGGGTTGCCGTGGTCATACAAGCGCGTCATATGTGCATGGAGATGCGTGGTGTCCAGAAGATCAGTTCAACAACCACATCAAGTGCCTTGCGCGGTCTGTTTAAGCGGGATGAAAAAACGCGTATGGAATTCTTCAGCCTTATTAACTCGCATGCGGGCAACCGCTACTAGTGGTATCATGCCTTTAAAAGCCCTTCGAGAGCGTCTTGGCAAAGAGAAGCTACACACCGTCTTCGGAACCCTTGTTAAAATCAGTCCGACAGTCATAGTGGCTGAGGGGCTGCACGTTAGTATCGGCGATACCGTGACCATTGTCTCGGACGTGAGCGGTGCGGAAGCCATGGGCATGGTGAGTGAAGTTGAGCGAAACCGCTTTTTCATCACCCCTTTTCGATTTGTGGAGGGATTTCGCGCCGGCGACAAAGTGTTTTCCAACCAAACGGGTATGGCCATCGAAGTCGGCGATGGATTGTTGGGACGGGTTGTTGATCCGTTTATGAAGCCTATTGATGGAAAAGGTCCCGTCTGGGGTTCTCACGTGGAACCCATTATCAAAGCGCCCATTGCTGCGATGAAGCGGGGAATGATTGATGAACCTTTTATGGTAGGGGTTAAAACCATCGACGGATTGCTCAGTTGTGGCAAAGGACAAAAACTGGGGATTTTTGCCGGCAGCGGTGTGGGAAAATCGACGCTCATGGGGATGATTGTCCGCGGAAGCCAAGCCTCGATCAAAGTGGTGGCTCTCATCGGTGAACGCGGGCGGGAAGTTCCTGAATTTATTGAAAAAAGCCTTGGTGGAAATTTGGAAAATACGGTATTGGTCGTTGCGACGAGCGATGATTCCCCGCTTATGCGCAAATACGGTGCTTTTAGCGCGATGAGTGTGGCGGAATATTTCAAATCACAGGGGCACGATGTTCTCTTTATGATGGATTCGGTGACCCGTTTTGCCATGGCACAGCGTGAAATTGGGCTGGCATTGGGCGAACCGCCTACCTCCAAAGGGTATCCTCCCTCCTCTCTCACGCTTTTGCCACAGCTCATGGAGCGTGCGGGCAAAGAAGAGGGGCATGGGTCGATCACCGCATTTTTTACCGTTCTCGTCGAGGGGGATGATATGAGTGACCCGATTGCCGATCAGTCTCGTTCCATCTTGGACGGGCACATCGTTCTCTCTCGGGAGCTGACCGATTTTGGTATTTATCCTCCGATCCACATCCTCAACTCCGCATCACGGGTCATGAACGACATTATCACTCCTGAGCATCTGGTAGCGGCACGCCGATTCCGACGTCTCTATACACTGTTAAAAGAAAACGAAATGCTCATCCGCATCGGTGCCTATATCAAAGGTTCGGACAGAGAACTCGACGAAGCCATTGCCAAAAAAGAGCAGATGGAAGCCTTCTTATCGCAAGATGCTACGGTAATTACTGACTTTCAAGAGACGATTGATACGATGATTGCGTTGATGGCATCTTAATAATCAATTCTTAAACTCTGCCAAATATAAAAAGGGCTTAAGGTAGCTATAACACAGGATGTATTATCATCCCAAAAGTTAAACAAGATAAAAATTGTCTTATATTAAAAAGCACCTCACATAGGAGAGTCATATGAATGTCTATTTGGACAATAACGCTACGACCATGGTTGATCCTGCGGTAGTTGAAGCAATGATGCCGTTTTTCAGTGAAATCTACGGTAACCCCAGTTCACTGCACCGTTACGGCACTGCATCGCATCCAGCGATCACCAAGGCGATTAATCAAATGTACAAGGCGATTAACGCTTCGGACAGAGACGACATTATTTTTACCTCGTGCGCAACGGAAGCGAACAACTGGGTTTTGAAGTCGATTTGGGTGGATAGAATCATGTACGGTGAGAAAAATCACATCGTGACCACTGAAATCGAGCATCCATCGGTTTTGTCTGCGTGTAAGTTTCTCGAGGATCAGGGGGTTAAAGTAACCTATCTTCCCGTGAACGATCAGGGGATCGTTGAAGCGCATACGGTTCGCAGTTTCATTACGGAAAAAACGGCATTGGTTTCTATCATGTGGGCGAACAATGAAACCGGCATGATTTTTCCAATCAAAGAGATCGGTCAAATCTGTAGAGAAAAAGGGGTTCTTTTTCATACCGACGGCGTTCAAGCGGTGGGTAAGATTCCGGTCAATATGCAAGACGTACATGTGGATTTTATGTCAATGTCAGCACACAAATTTCATGGTCCAAAAGGGGTAGGGGCACTGTATATCCGTAATTCACAGTACCTTACGCCATTGTTGCACGGTGGGGAACATATGGGCGGTCGCCGTTCGGGTACGCTGAACGTTCCGTACATCGTCGGAATGGGTAAAGCGCTTGAACTGGCAACAGAGAATATGCAAGAAAAAATGGCTTCCATTGCCGCAAAGCGTGACCGTTTGGAAGATGCATTGTTGTCAAGTTTGGCTGATGTGTTTACGGTAGGTGACAGAGCTAATCGTACGCCCAACACCCTTTTGATTTCGATTCGCGGGGTTGAGGGTGAGGGGATGCTGTGGGATCTGAACAATGCCCTTATCGGCGCTTCAACTGGATCAGCGTGTGCCTCGGAAGATCTCGAAGCAAATTCGGTTATGTTGGCTATCGGTGCGGACAATGAGTTGGCGCACACGGGGATCCGTTTGAGTTTAAGCCGTTTTACGACCGATGCGGAGGTTGATTACGTTATCGAGCGTTTTGAATCAGCGGTCAAGAGATTGCGCGCAATTTCAAGTTCGTACGCAATCGTACAACCTACTCCCGGCGGCGAAGCCGGCGAGCATCATCCACATCACTAAAGGATTCTATTATGGCAAAAAATGATTTATTAAGCGGATCTCTTTGGGATCAGTACTCCAATAAAGTAACGACGTTGATGAACAATCCGACCAATCAGGGTGAAATCACCCA
>JAUPLR010000103.1 GCA_030836825.1 Campylobacterota bacterium | reverse complement strand
GTAAAAACTCTCAGTCAGGCTAACAACTTTTTTCTGGCGGGTCAGTACGCGGATGCTATTCGTGAGTATTCGTTTGCGCTGGAAGCCAATCCTTTGTCTAAAGAAGCGTATAACGGTGCGATCCTTGCGGACATGGCAATTGGTGGGGAAAATGGTGCTGAGGCACTTTTTGATTACTATACTATTTTGAGAGGGGAAGATGCCGAACAAGCGGATATCGTTATTTCTGAGATTTTAGAAACGATGGATGGAACGCTGGATCAGTTGGGTTCACTCTTTGATGATACCATGAAACAACGTATGGTGTATGAAGATGGAATCATGTATAAGGAGTTCAAAGAACTCATACAAGATGACAGTGATTTTAATCGTATTTTTGAAAACATTATGTTTTCCACCCGTGTCATTATTACTGAAAAAGAAGATTTTGTGGATTTTTTAGATAATTTGATTGATCATGGTTACAAAGAAATGGCATTGGGATACTTAGAGAGCGCATTGGGTGTTTATCCAAATGACAAGCAGCTGCGTAATTTGTTGCGCCGATTAGCCAAGGGGAATACACTTGAAAGTTGAGCTCTCAGGTCAATCGTATCGTTATGTATCGGAGGATTCTAAGGAGTGTTCGGATGAATGTGCTTTTTTGCTTACGCGGCAAAATGAGAAGTATAAAGAAGACGCAATCGGTCGTGGTGCGCAGTGTATTGTAACGCCTGATGAGTGTTGGAAGCTCTTTGGTTTAGATCGTATAAAAGTTATCGGCATAACTGGAACCAATGGTAAATCGACTACCGCAAGTGCTATTTACTCAATTCTTTTGGATTTAGACCACAAAGCGGCGATGCAAGGAACGCGTGGTTTTTTTATGAATGATGCCATCGTTGAGGGAAAAACACTTACAACCCCTACGGTGATGAATACCTATCGCCACATGGTGCAAGCAATTCAGGCGGGGTGCGAATATTTTATCATGGAAGTGAGTTCCCATGCGATAGAGCAGGAACGTATTGCGGGAATAGAATTTTCATTGAAGATACTGACCAATATTACACAGGATCATCTTGATTATCATCGTACTCTCGAAGAGTATGTGCGCGTTAAAAACCTCTTTTTTCAAGATGAGAGTAAAAAGCTGATTAATAAAGATGAACCAAGAGCGGAGTTTAACTTTAAAAATGCCGTTACGTATGGAGTAGAAAATCCCGCAACGTATAAGATTTTGGCGTATTCGCTTAATGATGGGATTAGTGGCGTACTAAAACATTTTGAAGAAATGGTGACGTTTAAAACATCATTGCATGGCTTTTTTAATCTTTATAACATTACAGCAGCGATGGCCGCAGTTCATATAATGAGCCCAAATAGTTTTGAACAGATTGCTGAAGCGGTTGAAAACTTTGGCGGCGTGAGTGGCAGGATGGAAGTGGTGAGTGAATCGCCCCTTGTAATCGTTGATTTTGCGCATACTCCTGATGGGATGCAGCAAGTGCTTAATGCGCTTAGAGAAAAAGAGGTATTGGTTGTTTTTGGAGCAGGTGGGGATCGCGACCGAACAAAACGTCCAATGATGGGAAGCGTTGCCGCGTCGTTTGCCAAAAAAATATACGTTACGAGCGATAATCCACGCTTTGAAGATCCGGATGCGATAATAGCGGATATATTGGCAGGGATAGAAGATCAAAAGAATGTCTATGTGGACGTCAATAGACGTAATGCCATTGCGCAAGCGCTTCGTGACCGCAGCGGAGATGAAGTCGTGTTAATATTGGGCAAAGGGGACGAAACGATGCAGATTATTTACGATAAAGAATTTCCTTTTGATGACCGTATTGTTGCCCGCGAACTTTTAGAACAACTTTAAACATACGCTGAAGTTAAAGAACTGCTTTAAAAGCTTAAACCATAAGATTTGAATTTGGCTATAATTCCATTCAATTTTAAAGTACACAGACACAAAACCAATTAAGGAGTCAACGATGGGTGTTCCACAACCAGCGTTTTATATTTTCAAATGCGAGCAAAGTTCGCCTCCTGGTATGCCAAAGCCAAGTTGCCTGAACTCTCAGACTCAGGATCTTTTCCAGCACTTATCCCAGACGTTGATGGAAAAGGGGATCATTGGTACGGTTCAGCCAGTTCGCACAGCGTGTTTAAATCGTTGTATCGCAGGTTCGGTAATGCTTGTAGAGCCGGGACACGTCATGTATGCAGGATTGACAAAAGAAAAAATAACCGAAATTATTGATCGCCATATAATCGGCGGAGAAGTGGTTAAAGAATATGTGATTTTACCAGAACTGTGGGATGCTCCGATTACTCCAGCGGCCATGATAAAGCAGATGGGGCGCTAAACCATGTTAATGGAAATGCTTTACAGCAAAATTCACCGTGCGACGGTGAGCGATGCTAATCTTAACTATGTCGGATCGATCACCATTGATGAAGAGCTTATGGAAGCTTCTAAGATGCGGGTAGGTCAAAAAGTTGAAATTTTAAACATCAATAATGGTGAGCGTTTTTCAACCTACGTTATTTTAGGTGAACGGGGCCAGCGCGATATTTGTCTCAACGGTGCTGCGGCTCGCAAGGTACACAAGGGGGATAAAATTATTATTGTTGCGTACGCGACGTATAATGATACGGAACTCGAAACCTATAAGCCGACCGTTGTGTTGGTGGATGACGATAATAACATAACCGAAGTGATCGAACAGATCTAATGGGGAGTATGGAGAAGTTCGAATCATTTTTGGTCTCGCATTTACCTGTATCAGAGAGTTTCCACCCCCACTACGACGTCTCCTTGCGTCAAATGCTGACCAGTGGCGCAAAGCGGTTTCGTCCCGCTTTATTACTGGGTGTGGTGCGTGCCTACAATCCTTTGATGGTCGAGAGCGCGTATTATGCTGCTTTATCGATTGAACTTCTTCATACGTACTCATTAATTCACGATGATTTACCCTCAATGGACAATGCCGATTTGCGTCGCGGCGTAGTCACTTTGCATAAGAGTTATGATGAAACAACGGCTATTTTGGTGGGTGACGCGCTTAATACGTATGCATTTGAAGTCTTGAGCAATGCTCCGTTTGGTGCATCGGTGGCGGTAAAGCTTATTCGAGAGCTTTCGCATAACGGCGGATTAAACGGAATGGTCTTAGGTCAAGCGATTGATTGCCATTTCGAGAATCAACGTCTTGAACTTGATCAAGTCAAGACGTTGCATATCCATAAAACGGGAATGCTCATAGCGGCATCGCTTAAGATGGGGGCAATCATCGTCGGACGCGACGATATCGCCGACTTGCTTTATAATTTTGGAATTGATTTAGGATTGCTGTTTCAAATTCAAGATGACATTCTGGACGTTACACAAGATTCTGCCAGTGCGGGCAAAACAACAAATAACGATGAGGCAAAAAACAGTTTTGTGACATTGCTGGGATTTGATGAAGCGATGAGGGAAGCCAATGTTTTGGGCGATAAACTTTTGGACCAGATGGAAAGTTTTGATGAGAATTTATATCGTGAATTGTCACCAACACTTACCAAATACATTAACCGACACAAGGAATAAAAATGAGTAATGCAATGCGTCAGAAAATGGCGGATACGATCCGATTTTTAGCGGCTGATATGGTTCAGCAAGCCAATTCCGGTCATCCGGGTGCTCCTATGGGGCTTGCGGATATTGCCGTTGTTTTGTCCGAGCATATGTCTCATAATCCAAAAGACCCAACATGGCTCAATCGCGATCGTCTTGTTTTTTCAGGTGGACATGGAACGGGGCTTATTTATGCATTGAATCATCTTTGGGGATACGGGTTGGAGATCGATGATCTTAAACAATTTCGTCAACTAGATTCTAAAACACCGGGGCATCCCGAGTATCGTCACACACCGGGTATTGAAATCACAACAGGTCCTTTGGGTCAGGGGATTGCGAATGCGGTGGGTTTTTCAATGGCTTCCAAATATGTCGGACATAAGGTGAACTCCCAAACGGCATCGTTGATTGATCACCGTGTTTATTGTTTGTGCGGTGATGGGGATTTGGAAGAGGGGATCAGCTATGAGGCATGCTCCATCGCTGGGCACATGGAACTGGATAATTTGGTACTGATTTATGATTCTAACCGTATCACCATTGAGGGTTCTACACAACTGAGTTTGAGTGAAAATATCCGTGATCGTTTTGAATCCCAAAAATGGGCAGTTCTTGAAATCGATGGGCACAATTTTGATGAAATTGACGGTGCCTTGACGCAAGCAAAAACCATTTCACGTCCGGTCTTGATTATCGCCAATACCGTTATTGCTAAGGGCGCCGGAAAACTCGAAGGTTCTCATCATGCGCATGGTGCACCCTTGGGTCACGATGTGATCAAAGCGGCAAAAGTAGAAGCAGGGTTTGATCCTGAAGCAACGTTTGCCGTTGATGCCGATGTGCTGGAGCGTTTCCGTTGTGCGATCGAAAAAGGAGATTTGGCACAGCGAGAGTGGAACCATCGCCTGAAAGAGCTTCCGCTGATGGAGCAAAACGAGGCATATGAACAGCTTCTCAATCCTGATTTTAGCCGAATACAGTGGCCAATGTTCGAAAAAGCGGACGCTACACGTAATACGAATGGGATTGTTTTGAATGCGATTGCCAGAGGGATTCCGGGCTTCTTGGGGGGGTCTGCTGATTTGGCACCTTCAAACAAAACAGAGCTGACCAACATGGGCGAATTCCCGCAAGGTAGAAACATCCACTTCGGTATCCGTGAACACGCGATGGCGTCGATTACCAATGCCATGGCATTATATGGCCCTCTCTTACCTTTCAGCGCCACGTTCTTCGTTTTTAGCGACTATTTAAAACCTGCAGTTCGTATTGCGGCGTTGGCAGGAATCCAGCAGTTCTTTATCTGGACGCATGACAGTATCGGCGTAGGCGAAGACGGTCCAACCCATCAGCCAATTGAACATTTGAGCCAATTCCGTGCGTTGCCGAACTTTTACGTTTATCGTCCGGCGGATGGCGCAGAAAACGTTAAGGCATGGAAGAAAGCGCTCTCGATGAAAAATTCACCAAGCGCCTTTGTCTGTTCACGCCAAAACCTTCCGGTATTGTCAGCACCACTGACTGGAGATGTTGAGAATGGCGGTTATTTACTGAGCGAAGCAGCCAATGCAACCGTGACCTTGATGGCCTCTGGATCTGAGGTTTCTCTGGCATTAGCAACGGCACAAGAATTAGCCCAGCGTGGTGTGATGGCAAATGTCGTGAGCGTACCGTGTTACGACTTGTTGATTGAACAATCTCAAAGCTACATTGATTCGATCATCAAACCGGATACGAAAAAAGTGGCGATTGAAGCGGCTCGCGGATTGGAATGGTATCGTTTTGCCGATAAAGTGATTGCTATGGATACGTTTGGTGCCAGCGCTCCTGCGGATCAACTGTTTGAACATTTTGGATTTAGCGCTCAAGCCATCGCTTCGCGCGTATAAAAAATGACTGATTCTTCTGAGTATTTAGAGAAAAAAGCTTTTTTTGATTCACTCATTACGTTGTATGGACGCAACGTTGCCGTAGAAGTTTTACGTGATGACACGGTTCAAATACACAAACTTCACCTCTCCAAGAGCAATCGTAACGATGAGACGATCGAAGAGATCCTTGCTCTTGCCGATGTGCGAGGCGTTGAGATAAAGTATCATACGAAAGAATCTTTATCTCGCATTTCCAAAAACAGTGCACAGGATCAAGGCGTAGCGATCGATGTCCACTCAGCTAATTATCGTCATGTCAACGCTATTGCGCAAGATTTTCCCAATGCCTTTCGTTTCTTGGCACTGGATGGAATCAACAATCCGCAAAATCTTGGGATGATTGTCCGTTCGGCTGCCGCGAGTAAAATTGATGGAATTATCCTTTCTCGTAAAAACAGTACCAAACTCTCGCCTTTGGTGATGAAAGCCAGCGCGGGGACGCTTTTTAAAATCCCTATTTATTATTGCAATGATTTAGAAGAGATTTTGCATCTCAAAGAGACAGCCATTATTACGCTATCCTCACACGCATCCAGCGATATTCGTTCGCTAAAAATCCCATCTCGTGCTATTTTTATTTTGGGAAATGAGAGTGAAGGGGTGAGTGAAAAAGTAGCGGCATCCTCTACGCACAGCGTTTCAATCCCAATGTATCGAGGGGTAGAATCTCTCAATGTTGCCGTAACCGCAGGAATCGTCAGCTTCCTGCCATGAGAAAAGCCGCGTGAAATTTCACCGCGCCTACATCGAAATTACCAATGTATGCGGTTTGGCCTGCAGCTTCTGTCCTCCCAAAGAGCAACCGACCCAGACAATGAACCTCCCTTTTTTTGAATCCATACTCTTACAGCTTAGCGACTACACCCGCGATATTGCTTTGCATGTGATGGGGGATCCGATGGTGTTGTCCAATTTGGACGATTATTTGGATATTGCTCATCGCTTAGGGTTTAGCGTGATGATTACCACGAGCGGGTTTTATCTCGATGAACCGCGCCGCGCCATGCTGTTTCATCCGTGCATCAGACAAGTGAACGTTTCGTTGAACAGTTTCAATAAAAACAGCGTTTCTCGCAGCTTTGAAGCCTATATGGACAATGTTTTAGCATTGTGCGATGAAAAGCTACAGCAGCCGCGCGAATTTTTTATCAATTTACGATTATGGAATTTGGATGAGGTCCATAGTGAAGAGGCGTTTAACGAACCGCTTTTTATTCTCTTGGAAAAACATTTTGCGCTAGAGGCGGGATTTGTCCGTGATTGCTTAAGCGGTGAGCGGCAATCTTTGCGTGTTGCATCGAAGATATTGTTGCATTTTGATCGATATTTTCAATGGCCAAGCTTGCATAATGAAATTTCAGGTGATGGGTATTGTCACGGTTTAAGCAAGCAAATTGCAATATTAGCGGATGGACGCGTGGTGCCGTGTTGTTTGGATGGTGAGGGAGTTATTGAGTTGGGTAACCTACATGTGACAAATTTGGGTAAAATTCTAGAATCACAACGTGCCCTCGCGATGGTTAATGGTTTCAAAGCAGGCTGTGCAGTC
>JAUPLR010000009.1 GCA_030836825.1 Campylobacterota bacterium | reverse complement strand
ATCCGTCGCTTTCCAATAATGTCAACGAAATCGTCAGTAAAATTTTAAATAATTGATTTGATGATGACTATCCCCCATTTTTCAGTATTACAGCAAGCAGTTGTGGAGCTTATAGCGGCAAAAGAAGAGATCTTAGGTGAATGGACACAAGAACAATTGTGCGCGGATATATTGGGGCGCCATGATGTCGATAGGGAGCTGTTTTATGGCTACTATGCCAGCAATATTTTTGATTATTTTATCGGGGTTGTTTCTGGAAAAGTTGAGTTAGGGAAATGTCCTGTTATGGCAGAGCTCATCGCCTATCTAAAGAATAAAGAGATACGTTCCGATGAGCTTTTTATTTTGTGTACCCATCTCAAACGCAGTGTCATCAATGCCACGTACACGCACCAAATCCATTCACAGCCGCTTTTTGAAGCAATCAGTTACCTGTTTGACCGAAATTTTGCGGGAGTGTTGGAACTTTACACCGATACGATTTACGAAAAAGAGCAAGAAGCGATCGAAGCAGGGCACGCAAAAGAGTATTTTCTCTCCAACATGTCGCACGAGATTCGCACACCGCTTAATGCGATTTTGGGATTTGTAACGTTGCTCAAAGATGAAGCCACCAGTGAACGCCATCAACATTACCTCGATATTATCGCCAACAGCGGTGAAAATCTGCTGCACATCATCAATGACATCCTCGATTTCTCCAAAATACGCAGCGGCGAGTTTATCATTGCCACCCATGTTTTTAATCTTTATGCTGAGATTGGCAATACCTTGGAACTCTTTAACCCAAGCGCCCAGCTAAAAGGGATTACCGTGCGGTGTTCCATGGAAGAAAACCTTCCGCAATACATACTTGCCGATTCATTTAGAATGAAACAAATAGTGGGCAATTTTATGAGTAATGCGATCAAATTTAGTTCCCATAACCAAGTAATCGAGGTAAAAGTCTCCCTAAGCAATTGCGTTTTGGCGATTTGTGTTCGTGATTATGGCAGTGGTATTGAAACGGAAAACCAGAAACGTATTTTTGATCCCTTTTATCAAGCACTTGAAGGACAAAAAATAAGTTCGGGCGGCAGTGGATTGGGGCTCTCGATTTGTAAACAGTTGGCGACTCAGATGGGCGGTAATATCACGTTGGAGTCCAAGAGTGGCGAGGGAAGCTGTTTTACGGTATATCTGCCCATAGAATTGACGAACGAGAGATGCCCTGATGGGGCGCTTTGTGCAACTGCGTTAAAAGCGTACGAGGGGAAGATTCTCATCGCAGAGGACAATGAAGCCAATCAGGAACTGCTTAAGATGATTTTGCACCGCTACGGGCTTGAATGCACGATGACAAATAATGGATCTGAAGCCTATAATAAGGCGATTTTAAATAGATATGATTTAATATTAATGGACGAACAGATGCCGTTGATGAGTGGGCATGAAGCCACAATTCGTATCCGTGAGCATGAGAAGCAACATAAACTGAAGACAGTGCCCATAGTAGCAGTCAGCGCAAATGTTGTCTCAGGCGCACATGAAAGGGCACTTGAAGCAGGTTATGATGATTTTATTGCAAAACCCATTGTAATCCAAGAAGTTGAGAGAATATTGGATCGCTATTTGCAACCGTCCGATACGCCGGCTTGTAAAATAGAACCAACGGTGTGTGAAAGTACGGAAATACAGCGGCTAAAGCAAATTTTGATGCTTGAGGGCCATCAAATACGCCAGCTGCTTGATTTGTTCCATGTAAAAATGGAGAAAATGCTTCCGCAGCTCCAAGAGGCTATTGTCGAGCGTAATTGCGAGCGTATCGCCCATATTGCGCATGCAATCAAAGGGTCAAGTGGAAATTTTCGCTATGAAGAACTCTCCCGTTTAGCCTCATTGATAGAAAAATCGGCGAGAGAGAAACAGCTGAAATTTGATTTCAACGCGGCGTTTAAAACGTTTGAACGGTTGTATAGTGAGGTTTATTCTTCGAGATAATAGCCCATACCGGACGCATTTTTGATCACGTCCGTGGGGAGTTTACTGCGCAGTCGCCATACGAGGGTGCGTACGCTGTTTTCCGATGCGCCCTCTTGTGACCATACGTAGTCAATCGCCTGTGCAAAATCAACGACACCCCCCAATTGCGCAACCAGCAAGGAGATAAAAGCGTTATCTTTTTTGGTGAGTTTTATTTTTTCTTCATGGTAACACGTCTCTTTGAGCGCAATGTTATGGCGATAACCGTCTCCAAATTCAACGATAGGCTGATCGGAGAGCTTTTTGGCGTATAAAAGTTTTTCCAAATGAGCTTGTGTATTTTTGAGTTCATTTGTATCGTTATTGCGCTTTTGCTCTTCTTGAAAACGATGCAGTGCCATCTGGATGGTCGTGTGCAGATTTATGGGATCAAACGGTTTGACAATATAGCCGTACGGTTCGGTTTGTTTGGCTTTATCAAGCATTTCAGATTCAGAATGCGCGGTTAAAAAGATAAAAGGACGCGGCATTTTGTCACGAATAAAACGGGCGACTTCGATACCGTCATCTCTGCTCTCCAGCGCAATATCGATGAGTACAACATCTGGATTGTACACTTTTATTTTATTGCGAGAGCTGACGCCGGTATCCGCTGAGGCAATGACCTCGTAGCCTTGTTTTTCCAGCGACATCTTGAGATTCAAAGCGGTTACATCATCATCTTCGATAATCAAAACTTTTACAGAGGACACTTCATCCCTTTAATTGCATTATTAAATTATGTTATTCTATCACATTTAGGCGATATTCAAGCCAAAACGGTATAATCTCACTAGATAAAGTACGATGAATAGAGGACGAACATGTTTGATTTTGAAAAATTTACCGAATATTCCAAACCGGGCCCTCGCTATACGAGTTATCCAACGGCATTAGAGTTTAGCGATGCCTTTGAATACGAAGCCTATTTGGGCAAGTTGCATGCTCAAAATCCACAAAGCTCTTTATCTCTTTATTTCCACTTGCCTTTTTGTAAAAACGCCTGTTATTTTTGTGGCTGTAACGTTGTCTTCACTTCCAAAGAGGACAAGAAAGATAGATATATCGATTATCTGTTGCGCGAAATGGAAATATTGAGTAAACACATTGATACTTCTCGCCCCGTCATTCAGCTGCATTTCGGCGGTGGTACGCCAACGTTTTTTGATGCGGATCAGCTTAACCGTATTATTACGGGAATAAAAAGTCATTTTAAAAACTTCACCAAGGATGCGGAAATAAGTTGTGAAATTGACCCCCGTCACATCAACGAAGAGCAAATGAAAGTGATGAGCAATGCTGGATTTAATCGGGTTAGTTTCGGGATACAGGATTTTGATGAGAAAGTGCAAGTTGCTGTTCATCGTGTACAACCCTATGAAATTACCAAAGCGGCAATGGATTTGGCACGAAAATACAATATGGTCAGTGTCAACGTCGATTTAATCTACGGTTTGCCGCATCAGAGTTTGGAAACATTCAAAAAGACGTTAGAGCTTTCCGTTTCTTTAAATCCTGATCGTCTTGCCGTATTTAATTACGCGCATGTACCGTGGCTCAAAAAAACAATGCGTAAGATTGATGAGACAACCTTGCCCATTCCTGCTGAAAAACTCTCAATCATGCGGTATACTATCGATTATATGGAGTCAAAAGGGTATCGGATGATCGGAATGGATCATTTTGCGAAAGTGGAAGATGAGCTCTTTTTGGCGATTGAAAAAGGGGAGTTGCATCGTAATTTCCAAGGCTATACGACCAAAGGCGGTGCCGATTTGATCGGTGTCGGATTAACCTCTATAGGCGAGGGTAGCGATTATTATGCGCAGAATTTCAAAGAGATGGGAGACTATGAGGCCGCCATTGATGCGGGGAGACTGCCCTACGAACGCGGGGTTGCTCTCAATGAAGACGACCGTATTCGTCAGTATGTCATTATGGAGCTTATGAGCAATTTTAAGCTGGATATTGACCGATTTGAATCAATATATGGAGTGGTTTTTACTACCTATTTTGCGGATGCTTTGCTATCGCTAAAGCCGTTTGAAAACGATGGGCTGGTGACCATATCTGCAAAAAGCATTGAATGCTCCCCAACAGGTACGTTGTTGATCCGAAATATCGCCATGGCGTTTGATGCGTATATGCACGTTCACGCCAAAAGTGACAAAGCTTTTAGTAAAACTGTATAGCCATGCCAGTACAGCCTCATGATATTTTTAATTTTACTGAAACCAGTGATGCGTGTATCAAGTGCGGGAAATGTATCCCCGTTTGTACAATACATAATGTTAATGCCGATGAAGTAACAAGCCCGCGTGGATTTATCGATCTTTTAGGCGCTTATCAGCGTGGAGAGTTGGAACTCGATTTCAATGCTAAAGAAATTTTCGAGAGCTGTTTTTTATGCACCAACTGTACCGATGTCTGTCCAAAAGCACTTCCTACGGATATGGTCATAGAACAAGTACGTGCGGATTTGGCGGATAAGTTTGGAATAGCATGGTTTAAACGTCTATTTTTCTATCTTTTACGCCACCGTACCACCATGGACATCCTTTTTAAACTCGGATACGTCTTTCAAACCTGTGGTTTCAAAATCAAAGCACAAACCCAATCGATGGTACCGCGTTTTAGCCTCCCGATCATCAAAAAAGACCGTCTTTTGCCCTCAATGGGAAAAACATCCTTTCTCAACAGCTATCCGGAAAACATCTCAAACGGTGGTAGACGCCGTGTCGCCATATTTATCGGATGTCTGGCAAACTACAACTACACCGAAATCGGAAAAGGGCTTGTGGAGATCCTCGAAGAGCTTGAGATTGATGTCTTTATCCCGAAGAAACAGCTTTGCTGTGGTGCCCCTGCGTATTTCACCGGTGATTTTGCAACGGTAGACCATAACGCCAAGAAAAACATCGAGTATTTTGAAAGTTTTGCCGCGGACGTTGAGGCAATCATTATTCCGGAAGCGACGTGCAGTGCAATGATCAAAATCGATTACGAGCACTTTTTCCACGATCAGCCGCAGTGGCTAGAACGTGCGAAAAACATCAAGAGTAAAATATTCATGGCAACCGAGTGGCTTGAGGGCAATACGAACCTAAAAGAAGTCCTTGCCGGCAAGGGGAAACGTGATTTGGTCGTGACCTATCATGATCCGTGCCATGCGCGTAAAATGCAGGGAATTTATCAAGAACCGCGTCGTTTGGTTGCTCAAAACTATACCATCACAGAAATGAGTGATCCGAACGTATGCTGCGGTTTTGGCGGGGTAACGATGCAGACGGAAAAGTTCCATTTTGCCCAAGCTGCCGGTCGTCCAAAAGCCGCCATGATCCGAAACACGGGTGCGCAAGTTGTGACCGCAGAGTGCAGTGCCTGCCGTATGCAAATCAACAACTCGATGTTCGAAGCCGACGTGGATGTGGTCTTTAAAAATCCCATAGAGCTGATGGCGGAAGCGCTGAAGGTAAAATAATGGAATTTTGGAACCATATCTACGAGCATTTTAATCCCATCGCCTTTAATCTGGGTCCCATTCCTGTCCATTGGTACGGGCTGATGTATGTACTTGCACTGCTTTCTGCCCTTGTAATCGCCAAATGGATTGTCCAAAAAGACAAAATTGCCATTACCAAAGAACAGTTGGATGATTATTTTATTTATGCGGAGATAGGGGTAATTCTAGGTGCACGTTTGGGGTATGTTCTTTTTTACGACACCCATACGATGTATTATTTGACACAGCCTTGGCAGATTTTTAACCCTTTCATGGAGGGTCATTTTGTTGGAATACGCGGGATGAGTTTTCACGGTGCGATACTAGGCTTTTTGATAGGATCGTATTTGTATCACCGCAAACATGGCATACCATTTGGTCTGTTGATGGATTTGGTGGCAGTTTCGGTTCCCTTGGGGTATGTTTTCGGTCGTATCGGAAATTTTCTCAATCAAGAGCTCATTGGACGTGCTACGGATGTTCCTTGGGGAATCTACGTATACGACACGCTCTGCCACCCCTCACAGCTGTATGAAGCGTTTATCGAGGGAATTGTCGTTTTTGTCATTATCTACGCGTACAGAGCGCATAAAGCGTTCGAGGGCGAGTTGATACTGCTTTACGGCTTTTTGTACGGTATCGGTCGTGCAGGAGTTGAATTTTATCGTGCGCCTGATGCGCAAATCGGCTATATCGTTGGGGAATGGATGACGCTAGGGATGGCGTTAAGTTTGGCGATGGCGGCAGTGTCGGCAGTCGTTTGGATGGTGCTTCAAAAACGTATACAAAACGTGTGAATTCCCTCTTCATAGGTGTAATTTAGTTCAAAACCATGCAGTTCGCACACCGATTGGGCGATGTACAGTCCTAATCCTAATCCACCTTCGCTTTTTTCGGTCACAAATGCCTGTAATGCTTCTTCAACAGGACGTTTCAAAGGTTCACCGCTATTTTGAATACAAATTTTTTTCCCATCGCATTGTATTTGTATGGGCAGTGATGCGGCATGACGCACAGCATTGTCGATGAGATTTTGCAATGCACTGGTAAAGAGTTCTTTATCAACATAGACTATCTGATCGCATGCGTCCATTTGTATGCTTTGGCGGTCAATGACTAAATGCTCTATGGCGGTAGCGATCATAGAATGTAACGATGTGTTCGTACGGTTGAGATGAAACGCATGCATTTTCTCGATTTGCGCCATCTGGATAATGAGATGCTCCATGCGTGTAAACAATTTGCCTAGCAGGGTTGTGTTTGCGTTTGGCTCTTGAAGTTCAACGATAAGTTTGCCCTTCATAATAGGAGTTTTAAGTTCATGCATGATGTTGCGCAAGAAAAGCTCTCGGGATGATTTTAGTTTTTGTTGTTTTTCCAATGCACCGTGAAAGGCATTGGAAATTAGCGCTATTTCATCTTTTCCATTGTTGATGGTGTGCCCAATTTCTTCGCCTTCTCCGTAGCGCTTGATTTGCTCATAAAGATGTTTTAACGGTAACAAATTACGCCACAGCAGTAAATAGATACTGACCAAACCGCCCATGAGGGCAAAAAATAAAAACCATACGAAATAATAGGTCTGTCCCTCGGCGGTATCACGATAAAACATCGTACAATGTTCTCTTCCAAGAGCATAAATGACCCCTTTGGTATCGCGATAAATCGATACATTAATATTATTGAGACGGAGTTTTTCTTCTAAAAAAGGGGGAAGAGTGAACCGTTTTGCGTGGGTGTCTATGCCGTTGATGGACTGAAATCCCAATATTTTGAGCTTGTTATTTTGTGCGGCGCAGGTGTGTTGTTGTATTTGTTCGAGCGCATTGGAGAGTTCTATGGAGCGATGAACCAAAACTCTTTGACGCTGTGCTTCTTGTTCTTGATAGGCAGAGGTAAAAAGGAGAAGTAAAACAATGGAGGCAATGATGAAAAAAAAGTGAAGTTTGAAGAAAACAGAATGGCGACGCCTAATCATAATGTGAACTGATAACCCATGCCGCGTACGGAGCGTATGAGCGTAGGATGCTTTGGATTTGGCTCAATTTTTTGGCGGATACGGCTGATGAGCACGTCGATGCTGCGCTCTGAACTTTCCCATTGGATGGATTCAACGTTGTTGGCAATAAAATCACGGGTGACAATTTGATGGTGATGTTTGATTAAAAGGGCGAGCACTTCAAATTCAGCACGTGTTAGCGGTAGAAGCTGTCCCTCTTTATAAATACCGGTCTCATCAACACGAAACATTTCACTGCAAGCTTGGATCGTTTTACCGCTGATGCGTCGTAGTAGACTTTGGATTCTGGCAACGAGTTCTCTGGGTTCATAGGGTTTAGGCAGATAGTCATCGGCACCCAACTCTAGCGCAATAACTTTGTCCGTCAGATCACTGCGAGCCGAGGAGATAATAATAGGAATATCGCTTCGCTGGCGTAACAGTCGGCACACGTCGAGTCCATCGATATCGGGTAAAGTGAGATCAAGCAAAACCACGTCATAGGATTCAATAGAGAGGGAGTTTAGAGCCGCTTGCGGGTGCGCATAGGCGATCACCTCCATACCAAAACGTCCCAGATATTGTCCGAGCAAGTCGGAAATTTCCAAGTCGTCTTCGATAAGAAGGATTTTAATCATACGTTATTTTTTATCGCAGCTTTTGCATCCCATACCGGCTGCAGGCATTTTAGGTTTCATTTTCACCCCTTTTTTCGGACACGTTTTAGACGTTTCTTCAAATTTCTTTTGTTGCTCAGGCGTTAGGACAGCTTTTATTTTGTCATGCTGTTGCGCGCGAAATGTTTTTCCGTCTTCACGAATTTTTTGTACCTGTGCTTTTTGATCATCGCTTAATCCAAGCGCTTCAAGACGTGGAGGAAGTTTTGATGTATCACATTGAGGTCTCTCTCCCGCGCAGAATTGGCATCCGCCATCCATTATTCCACATTTTGCTATACCGTCTTTCGTCGGTGAAGCTAACAATACCGTAGCGCTAAGCGCAAGTGCCAATGCAAGAATCTTTTTCATGGTGTTCTCCGTGTTTTAATATTTGAATACTGACATGATAGTCTATTTTTGCCAGATACTGTGCTAATCCAATGTTAACGGGTTTAATCGATCAGAGACAAAGGGGGATGTCCAAATTTGAGCAATTCATACGTTTTTGGTGTCGCTAATCGTCCTCGAGAAGTTCGTTCTAAATACCCGTTTGCGAGTAAATAGGGTTCGAGCACGTCTTCGATCGTCCCCTCATCTTCACTGAGTGCCGCGGCTATGGTGCTCAATCCCATCGCACGCCCTTTGGCACCCATGAGAAGCGTGAGAAGTCGAATGTCCATTTCGTCAAATCCATGGGCATTGATTCCTAGCTGATTGAGCGCATATTGGGAGCGTTCAAATAAAATCGTGCTTTCGTTCGCAACTTCCGCAAAATCACGTACACGCTTTAGCAGACGCAGTGCAATACGCGGTGTACCACGCGAGCGTTTCGCGATTTCGAGAGCGGCTTTTTCATCGATGGTTTTTCCCAGTTTTATCGAGGCTTGGCTGACAATTGTGCAGAGTTCTTCGGGAGTATAAAACTGCAGACGAAAATTCATACCGAATCGATCACGCAGAGGATTGGAGAGCATCCCCGCACGGGTCGTTGCACCGATGAGGGTAAAGCGCGGCAGATCGATTTTGACGGTTTGCGCCGCAGGCCCAGAGCCTATGATGATATCTAAACGAAAGTCTTCCATAGAGGGATAAAGAATCTCTTCAACGGCAGGAGAGAGGCGATGGATTTCATCGATAAAAAGGATATCTCCCTCTTCGAGATTGGTCAGCAGTGCCGCCAAATCGCCGCTTTTTTCGATCATCGGGGCGGCGGTGACTTTGATGTTGCTTCCCATCTCATTGGCGATGATGAGAGCAAGCGTTGTTTT
>JAUPLR010000102.1 GCA_030836825.1 Campylobacterota bacterium | reverse complement strand
GTAGTGAGATTAAAAATTACTTCAAGCACTTGATTCTCAATTAAAAACAAACATCCCCGCACCAAATCTTCCAAATGAATCCAATAAATCATCTGAAATACATCCCCCATTTTTCCCCCAAGGCCCAACTTAAACGGTAATAGCATTTTTGACATGGCGCCACCGCCATTGCCATATACAACTCCAAAACGCATAATACAAACACGTGTCCCTAAAGCGCGTGTGCTCAATGCCGTTTCTTCCCAATCTTGCACCAAAGTCGCTAAAAAGTCATTTCCTAAATTTCGAGAATACTCGTCATGCTGATGATAGGAGTCATACACGCCAACTGCCGAAGCATTAACCAATGTGGAGGGTGGATGGGAACAGTGTGTCAGCGCATGCGTAAGAGCCTCTGTCGTTTCTAATCGACTTGAACGTAACAACTTTTTATACGAGGCACTCCAACGACCCAAGATATTGGCACCCGCGAGATTGATGACAACATCCGATCCATCGAGTACTTTCACGATGGCTTCGATCGAAGAATGGGAGCGAATGCTCAGGGGAACAACTTCATGATGCTGCGCACTCAAAAAATCATGCAACGCATTTCCCACAAAACCACGCATTCCGCAAACGACTATCTTCATTGAAATCCTTAAAAATACACTTTAATTAACAGATTGTAGCTGACTGCGTAACGATGAAATGTTAAAAATAGCGGGAGAAAAATAATTAAAGAAAGAATAAAGGAAGCTTACCCCTCGCAGAGAGAGGAAAGGAGAATTAACCGCAAGAAGGGACGTTGCCCGAATCGGAACCGTACTCAAACAAGAAATCACGAAGATCTTGTGAAGAATTTTTAAACGCGTCCCCATTGAAGAATGGCTCAGCTTTAGTTCCTGCATGCTTCTGGATAATACCTGTAGCACCGTTAGAAAACAGTTCCTCCCATTCCGCCTGCGTATGCATAGCAGCACCTTTTGTACCGCTACCATGACAGCTTTTACATGTTTTCAAATAGCTTTTTGAGCCTTTTTTGATATCAGCAGATGCGGTTGTAGCCATCATGCCAAAAGCGACAACTGTTGCGAGCAACAATGAAGTTGACTTTGTCATACCATTCCCCTTTATTTATAGCGCTAAAGACACTCTCTCATTTTAATAAAAAGGGAAGGGTATCTTTTGTTGTTCAATTCTATCTCAGAATAAATAAATAAATGATTAATATAATCTTAGCACTTAACTAGTTTAAAAAAAAATCAAGCTACGCGTAAAAATACAACTGCTATTCTTCGTCAGCGACTTCAACAATCGCTTCACTTTGCGGTCCCGCTTTTACATCATTGCGAATTTTTTCTTGACGAATTTTTCGGTATGCCTTGTACTGTGCTTTTTTCAATTCAACCGTATTCATACCCACCTCCGTCGCTATTTCTTCAGCACTAACCCCTGCCTCATTCATAATAATCATACGAAGCTCTTTTTTTGTCAAATGACGCTTCAAAGAGGCATACAAAATACGCTCATCGTCATTGACTTCTACAGCACTGCACTCATAAATCCGTGCTAACACTTCACGCATTGTTTTATTAGGGTTGTACCGCAACCATAGAGAGTTCTCAAGCATTAAATACCTTTGTAATAATTTGGGTTAGATCTTTGGTTTCGACGATTATATTGGCTTCTTTTTTCAGTATCTCTTTGGCACAAAAGGCAACACGAGTACCGGCATGCGCGAACATAGAGCGATCATTAGCACCGTCACCCACAACAATGGTCTGTTCAGGCGTTATCCCCAACAAGGACTGAAGACGCAAAAGCATGTCGCCTTTGGAATAATCGAACATCATGTCTCCGCCAACGAGGCCTGTGAGCGTCCCATTCTTGGCTTGCAATACATTTGAGAAATCGGCATCGTATCCCAAGATATTTTTAGCAAACGAGGTCGCGGTCCGGAATCCTCCGCTAAAACAGATGACCTTCAATCCACGCGCTCTGAGATCAGCAATCGTTTCTATCGCGCCATTCATATAGGGAAGATGATGACAAATTTCCTCTACTTTGGAAAAGTCCAACCCTTTGAGTAATCCGACCCGCTGCTGTAAACTTTCAAAAAAATCCAATTCACCGTTCATCGCCCGTTCAGTAATAGCGGAAACTTCCGCCCCTATTCCCATAGCCTCAGCAAAAAAATCGATCGTTTCCCCATCCATCAAAGTGGAATCGAAATCAAATACGCACAATTTCATCAAAACACATATCCTAGTTTGTTATAATAAGGCAATTATATCGAAGGGCACCTTTTGTTCGAATCATTTATCCATAAACTTCGCTACGGCACATTCGTTACGCTCGAAACGACCCCATCACGTTCCGCTCAATTTGAACCTACGTTGGAAAAACTTTCAGCTCTTGGGCTTGATAAACTTGTTGATGGATTCAGCACCACCGACAATCCTCTCGCCAAACTCAAATACAATGCCCTCTTCGCGGCCATAAAACTCCAAGACCGCTTTGGAAAACCGACGCTTGCCACCATGAGCATGCGCGATCGCAATCGTATCGCGCTGCAAAGCGATTTGCTGGGAGCCAATGAGGCCAACGTTCGTGCCATTCTCGCCCTCACGGGCGACAGCGCCCACTACTCCGATCAGCCACACGCCAAGGGGGTCTTTGAGGGCAACAGCAATCTCTTGCTGGACATTATCACCACCCTCAACGGCGGAACCGATCTGGCAGAACAAAAACTCATCGCGCCCGTCCAGGAAATCTATCCCTTTGCCGTAATCGATTCCTACTCTAAAAACGCCAATGCTTTGCAGAAAAAAATGGTCAAAAAAGTAGCCCATGGAGCGATTGCCCTCGTAACCCAACCCGTTTACGACACCACCATCGCCCAACAGCTGTTAGCCATGATGGAACAATCCAACGCGCAAAATCCTGACCGTGAGGATTGTATTCTGGTATTAGGCTTTTTCCCCATCACTAAACTGCGTACCGCCCGATTTTTGGACGAAAATGTTCCGGGAATTCATGTCCCGCATGAGTGGGTAGAAGCGCTTGAAAAAGCCTCTTTAGTAAGTGTTGAAGAAGAGTACAAAGTGGGATTTGAACTGAGTAAACAGCTTTTTGATGAGCTAAAAGCACTCCACCCAAAAATTCATATTATGACGGCCAATCAGTTTGAACTCGCCAAGGCGATTTTGAGCTAATCCTGCATTCGCCCTGAGCCTATCGAAGGGTAATTTTACGCAGGTGATGCACTTAGTATTAGAATTTTTACTAAAATTACTCACCCTTTATCGATTCAACATTCGCTTTCCCCACAACTCCAATGTCCGATCGGGGACAAACCATTTATCATCTTCTTTATCAATGATTTCTTTGATATACAGCTGTTTGAGTGCTGATGCCAGTGATGCTTTTTGAATATTGTATGCTTTAAGCGTATCAAGTGAAAAGATGGTCTCAAGGCCAGAGGTAATAATTTTGAATGCTTTTTTCTGTGTTAACGAAAAAGTATCGTATAAAAGCGTATACGATGAGCTTTTGTCGCCAAGAATCTCTTCAAGCGCATCATCAATCATCATCGGGGTAATCGTTGTATCTTTTTGGTTACTATAGAGGATATGGAGAATGTGCTGCATCAGCTTGGTTTCATGGTCGCATAACGTAATAAGGTATTCTACAACTCCTCCATTCAGTGATAAATATTTCGATGTGTAGCCTAAAACAGATTTGCTATCCAAACCTCCCAGTTCCATGTGGGTTGCCATCTCATACAATGGAGCACTATAGGTAAAGAGTGACGTGAGGCAATGACGTTTTGAACCAGCAAAAATATAAGAGACATTATGAGGTTCTTGCATGTATTTACGCAGTAACGCGTCAATTTTAGTATCTAGCAGTGCGATTTGTTGAAACTCATCAATGGCGAGAATCACCTTTTTCTCTTTAGCAAGCAGAAATAACCCTTCAAAAAACTCTTCGATCATCTCCTCAAAACTAAGCCCTTCTAGTCTTGGCGAGTAGCTGATCTCAGCGGTATTGGGATCAACGGTAATACCAAATGTAATTCGTTTGAAATATTTTTTGAGATTGCTAACGATGGTTTTAAGATCACCACGATGCGTCTTTGCCAATGACTTTAAAAGAATGGATGCAAATTCTTCTTTTGAGGCGATATCGAAGATGTCGCAATAAATCGTGTAACACTGATCAGCATTGCGATGCATCAACTCTTTGATAAGAGAACTTTTTCCCATTCGACGTTTAGAATACAGAAGTAGGTTATTGGAGCTGTCCACCAGTTTTTGAATCTTAGCTAATTCAATATCTCGTCCATAAAACTGTTTTTCAAGAGCAAAGCCCTCATAATGGAATGGGTTTATCATAGTTATTTCCTATAGTACTTAAAAATAGACACTTAACGTATTGTATATCATATATTCTAAAATAGGTATTAATAGTATTCTATTTAAAAAACTTTAAAAGATAAGCGACCTTACCCTCCCGTTTAACAAAACATCCTTATGTCATTTCATGCTACGACACACAATCCAGTATCCTTAAATACAATAAACAATTTTCAGCCTCTTTTGGCTATAATCGACCATTATTAAATAGCAGGAATGAGCCTATATGATCGATGTAAAACTACTCCAGAAAAATTTTGATGAAACCGCAACGGCGTTGATGCGCAAAAAAGTCTCTTCCGAGATGATCGCAGAACTTAAAACCGCCAATGAAACCCTCAAAACCTCCAAACTCGCCTACGAAACGCTCCAAGCCAAACAAAATGAACGTAGCAAACTGTTTGGACAATACAAAAAAGAGGGGAAAAATACGGATGATCTCAAAATAGAGGTTGACGCTAATAAACTTCTGCTTAATGAACTGCTTGATACACAACGTGCCGCCGAAGAAGCATTGGATGCCATCATCATGCGTGTCCCCAATCTCCCCGATGCCAATGTCCCCGATGGAGCAGACGAAGACGATAACATCGAAATCAAAAAAGTACTCACCCCTCCCGCTTTTACCTTCACCCCAAAAGAACATTGGGAATTAGCCGAACAAAATGGCTGGATCGATTTTGAACGCGGGGTCAAACTTGCCAAAAGCCGTTTTTCAGTTGTATTGGGAATGGGGGCGCGTTTGGAGCGTGCTTTGATTAACTTCATGCTTGACTTCAATCGTGAACGCGGATTTATGGAAGTGAGCGTTCCGATGCTGGTCAATCGCCGTGCCCTTGAGGGGACGGGACAACTGCCGAAATTCGAAGAGGATTTGTTCAAAGTCGAAGAGGAAGAGCTCTTTTTGATCCCGACGGCTGAAGTACCCATCACCAACCTCTACCAAGACGAAATTTTAAACGCTTCAGAACTGCCGATTAAAATGTGCGGCTACACCTCATGTTTTCGCAAAGAAGCAGGTTCAGGCGGGCGTGACGTGCGCGGGATGATTCGCCAGCATCAGTTTCACAAAGTAGAACTTGTCGCCATCACCCGTGCCGATCAAAGCGATGCCGTATTTGAGGATATGGTTGCGTGTGCTTCGGATCTTCTAAGCGCCCTTGGGCTCCCTCACCGTCTGGTTACCCTTTGTACCGGAGATTTAGGATTTGGTGCTGCGAAGACCGTCGATTTAGAAGTGTGGCTGCCGGGGCAAAATACCTACCGTGAAATCAGTTCCGTTTCTAATACAAGGGACTTCCAAGCACGCCGTGCCAAAATCCGCTACAAAGAAGAGGGGAAAAATCTCCTCGCCCATACCCTCAACGGTTCAAGTTTAGCCGTTGGTCGGACGATGGTAGCTATCATGGAAAATTTTCAACAAGAAGACGGATCCATTGTGCTGCCTGCTGTATTGCAAAAATATTTATAAACCCTAAAGTGAATTCATGGCCGAAGATCTAGACGAAGAAATCATCATCATCGAAGAATCCGATGCCGCCGGTGTCGCGCCAACCGTTGCTTCTGGTACGGCAACGGATACTCCCTCCGGTTCGAATAAGAAAAAAATCATTATTCTGGCTGCGGCATTAAGCACCTTACTGCTTGCAGGGGGAATCACTTTCGCCTTTCTTTCACATTCTGGTAATAACGCCGCCCTACAAAAAGAGGATTTCCTCCCCCCAAGAAATCCCCAAGACTCAAAAATTGAGCCAAGCGAACTTGAGAATATGATTGAGCGGGCAAATTATATGTATTCCAATGGAAATCAAACCGAAGCGCTCAAGCTGTATGAAAAAATCGCGCTGTACTCTGAATCCATCTCTCAATACAACCTAGGCGTCGTGCAACTCAAGGAGCAAGATTATGAAGGGGCTTTAGAGAACTTCAAACGCTCTATTGCAAACAGTGAGAACCGTTGCGTCAGTGCTATCAATGCAGCCGTCTGCTGTTTGCATTTAAAACAAGAAGAGAATTTTAATTACTACATAGACTTGGCGAATGCTTATTTGAGTGCAGAAACCAATTCTCCGATGTATTCGTATTATTATTCTCTCATCAATTACTACAAAGGGCACTATTTAGAGGCACTCAGCGCTCTCAATAATCCGACAACCGATGAATATCCTATCATACAAAATAAGCTCAAAGCAAAGATAAACACCCTGTACGGAAACTATACCGCAGCCATTGAAGCGCTCGAAAATCCCAAGCAAGAAATTGATTCCTTTACGTTGGGCTCTCTCTACGCCAATGCCGGAAACCTGCCCAAGTCCCGTGAATATTTCAACCTCGCCATTTTACAAAACAAAAAACCCATAGAAGAGAGCCTCTCTTTGGTCTATGTAGATCTCAAATTAGGACTGCACGAAGAAGCCGCAAGTATTCTAAGCAAAGTAACGGATGAATACCCCAATGATGTTTATACTCCCTATCCCATCAAAGTCTTCCTAAAGCCCGGACTATTTAACCCTGATTCTGTGCAAAAAGCCTACCGCACGATCAATGCAAAGTTTCACCCACAAACCTACCAAAAACTTTTTGCTTTAGCGCCCTATAAAATTTTCAATGCAGCCCAAACGGTAGGTTATATCCAAAAAGGAAATGCCAATCTTTATATTGATGATGCAGCCACCGCAAAAGAGTACCTAACCAAAAGCACCCAAACGTCCGATGTCGATTATGGGATTGCCATGGGAATACAAAAAGCACTCAGCTACCGCTTAAGAGATGCCAATATCCAATTTAACAAACTGCTAACCAAAAATCCACAGCACGCAATACTCAACTATAATTTAGGACTTACCTACGCTCAATTGGGTGACTATGCCAAAGCCTATGACTATTTTCTACGCTCGTATCATTTGGATGCTGACAATTATCTATCCGGTATCTTTGCGGCAATGGCTTCGGAGCTTATTAGCAAACCTAATCCAAAGCTCATTGCCATCATCACCGAGAATCTCGCGCAAGAACCGGCTACCGAAGAGTTTGACTTGTATCGCACTCTCTCATCTATGCGAGAAAACAACTATGCAGGAGCCAGTCGATGGCTCGAAAACCATTACAAAGATCGCCCCCTGTATCTTGGCATGAAGATTATTATTGCCTTGGAACTTGGAATGGACGAGAAGGGACGACAAGCATCCAAAAAACTGGTCGCCATGCAACCTCACGACATGCTGCCGCACCTATTTTACATTGACACTCATTTCAAAGACACTCCTCCAAAAGCCTATGCCCGCTCCTGTATCAATTATCTCAGAAATCAAAATTTCTCCTACGATGACTTTGATTTTGGTCCACAAATCACCCGAGACCGAGGGGTGCTAATGGCTGCTCTCACGGGTTCGTTAACCCCAATGATACAACGACTGGAAAAGAGACTCCAATCAACCTCACAAAATCGTGCCAATTTGACCAACGCCTTAGCCTTAGCCCATTTTTACAATCAGGACTTTGAACAATCGTATGCTTTATACAATGAGGCTATTGATACGTATGGACTGAAAGATGAAAAAACGTACTACATGGGAGCATTGGCTTCCATTGGGGCTGAGCATTATCAAAATGCCATTTCCTTATTTCAATTATCTAAAATAACCAACCCCAATTATCTCGAGGGACGCTATGCGCTAGGACTTTTGTACATGCAAGCCCAAAACAACCCAGCTGCGGTTATTCAGTTTAGTAAAATGGGGGATAAAGGATTTAAATCACGGACATTTGATTTTAAAATTGACACGGACAAGCTTGCAACCCAGCCCCAGCAATACCATCCGTTGTAATACAGGCGAGATGAAACCCCTTTTTAAGCCGAGGCAAATCGCCCGATAACGCTCACCCCTGCCCGTACGTTACTGCCGGGATGCGCGGTGATTGTTGCAGAATCAGGAAGATAAAGGATTGTTCGCCCTTTGGCTAAAAAGCCGTAGCGACACCCCTCTTTCATTTTTTGCTCTGATTGCGCCTCAATCTCAATTGAAAAACAACTTTGGTCTCCCATATGCTCGATAAATATTTCATCACCCGCAACTGAGCAAAAGGATAGGACTGCTTTTTCATTCAAAGTCTCTGAGAGCGGGTTAGAAAGAGGAAGAGAAACCCCATGCCGTATTTGATACCCTTTAACCATGCCGTCAAACGGCGCACGTAACATAGAAACATCCCACAAGCTATTGAGTACGGTCACCCTCTTCATCATCTTTTCATCAATTAACGCATCTTCAATACCCAGCACAACCCCATCAACACTGCTGAGAATAGAGTTGGGTTCATTGATCGTTGCGGTTCTCTCCGGATTACGGTAGATAAGAAGCAAAGCAATCAAAAGCGCCCCGCTTATAAACTGAAATAAATGCAAAGTCGTCATGGTAAAAAAAAGAAAAAATACGGCTACCAATATAATGGGCAGCCACCCACGTTTTGAGAGGATAAAAGTATCGTTTTGGATCATCATAATAGGTCCTTATTCGCCAGTTTATTCACTCGTTGCATCTTTTACCGTTGACTCTTTATGAGGTTCGAGCTTTGTCTCAAGAGCATTGTCGGTTTCAAATTTCTGGATAATTTCACGAACTTGATCCCCCGTAATATTCTCATGCTCGTACAACAACTCAACCATTTTCTCTATTGCGTCACGATACTCTTCAAGACGCTCTTTAACCGAAAGATAACGTTCATTGAGAGAAACCTTGATAAAGACATCCATATCTTCCGCCATTTTTTCGCTGTATTCTCTGGCTTGTCCCATACCGCCGCCCAAGAAACTGCTGCGCTGTTTTTCGAGCACCATAAGACCTGCAACGTCACTCATCCCGTAGACTTGCACCATTGCTTTGATAATGTCCGTACTGCGCTCAAGATCATTAGCCGCACCCGTACTGATTTCACCGATAAAGACCTCTTCCGCCGCGCGGCCGCCCAATAATACATCCACTTCTGCCCATAACTCATGTCTCTGCATGAGGTATTTATTCTCTTCAGGAGTATTGAGCGTATACCCAAGCGCCGCAAGTCCGCGAGGTACAATGGAAACCTTAGAAACTTTTTTAGCCCCTTTGGTTGTTTCGGCAAGAAGAGCATGCCCACTCTCGTGATACGCAACGATTCTTTTTTCTTTTTCATCGATACGACGGCTTTTCTTCGACAATCCGGCAATGGCACGCTCTACCGCTTCGCGTAAATCTTCTTGACGAACTGTTTTTTGACTTTTACGACCGGCTAGCAATGCAGCCTCATTGATAATGTTTGCTAAATCTGCCCCTGCAAGCCCTGCCGTCAATCGGGCTATTTCTTCTACATCGATATCAGGGTCTTGCTTAATTACCTTAATATGGACATTCAAAATATCGATACGTCCTTGAAAATCGGGTTTATCTACCAATACTTGACGATCAAAACGCCCTGGACGCAACAATGCCGGATCAAGTATTTCAGGTCGGTTAGTAGCGGCGAGAATAATAATCGGCGTATCTGTTCCAAATCCATCCATCTCTGCAAGGAGCTGATTGAGGGTTTGTTCACGCTCATCGTTACCGCCCATCATACCGCCTGCGGCGCGGCTTTTTCCGATAGCATCGATCTCATCGATAAAAATAATCGATGGGGCATCTTTTTTAGCTTGCTCAAACAAATCACGAACGCGTGCGGCACCAACTCCTACAAACATCTCGATAAAGCTCGAACCTGACACAGAGAAGAAAGGAACTTCCGCCTCGCCGGCAACGGCTTTTGCTAACAATGTTTTACCGGTACCTGGACTACCTACGAGAAGAACACCCTTGGGAATTTTTGCGCCCAATTCAACATAACGATCCGGAAAGCGTAAGAAATCAACGATTTCTAAAACCTCTTCTTTGGCTTCTTGAACACCAGCAACGTCCGCAAATTTTGTTTTCGGTTTTTCAGAATTTACGAGCTTTTTAGAACTTCCCATTCCCAGAATTCCGCCACCCATACT
>JAUPLR010000101.1 GCA_030836825.1 Campylobacterota bacterium | reverse complement strand
TCTTATTGCTGCTTCTGGGGTATATGAAGTCATAGAGTGGCTCGCGACCGAAATGACTCACGCTGAACTAGGAATGGCATTTTTAGGGACACAGGGAGATCAATGGGATGCGCAAAAAGACATGGCATTGGGACATCTTGGAACCATAATGGCTTTTGCATTCTGGTATCGGAAAAAAATCGTTAAGTTTACCGATTAATCCATTTAATGCGTAGCAATGATACCTCTGAAATAGACTTTTTTCCCAGACTCATTGTCAACTTCTTTTCTTCAATACTATGAAATTTACATCAACCTAATATTAACCGTATTCATTGCCATAATGCTTTCTTTAGAAAACTTCCCATAAAATAGAGAAATATTTCAAAAGGAACTTGCATGAATGAAGTCTCAATTTTTTTAGGTATCGTCGCTGTAATCGCTATTGTGATGTATAACTCGCTCATTAGCAAAAAAAATCAAGTTGATAACATTTTTGGCGGAGTTGACGCCGTTTTGAAAAAACGGTTTGATCTCATCCCAAATCTCGTTGCTTCCGTAACTCAATACATGGAACATGAGAAAACGACCCTTGAAAAAATAACTGAGCTTAGGGCGCAGGCGATGAAACCGGGAATCAGCGACGATCAAAAAATAGCACTCGATGGAAAACTCACCGCTGCGCTGGGAGCGATCACGATTGCGATGGAAGCTTATCCCGATCTCAAAGCCAATGAAAACGTCATGCATCTGCAACGCTCACTCAATGAAGCAGAAGAGCAAATCTCCGCCGCACGTCGCGCTTACAATCAAGCCGTCACCGATCTCAACAACGCCATTGAGATGTTTCCAACGAATCTTATGGCCTCGTATATGAAGTTGCAACGTAAGCCGGTTTTTGAAATCACGGTGAATGAGCGTCAAAATGTTGATGTAGTGGCTCTTTTCAATAAATGAAATCCACTTCCGAGCTCACAGATTTTTATTACAAGGAACTTTATCCCAGTTTAAGCGACTTGGAAAAAACACGTACCCATATTCTCTCGCAACTCAAATGGTATGGAGGCATGGGGGCGGTGGCCTTTCTCCTTACGGCACTTTGGATGGGAAAAAACTTCGGCTTACTGCATCCGCTTATGATGGGAATTGTGATCGCATTTGCAGCACTTGCCTCCATGACGTACCGTTTTATGACGCAAGGATACGCAAAAGATTTCAAAGCCCGTATCATCACTCCCCTCGTCGGCGCAATCGATCCCCATTTGCTCTACAACCCTGATTTCATGGTTTCGCAACATCTTTTTAACCGTTGCGCCCTTTTTCAACATGACACAGATCGCTACAACGGTAATGATTACGTGAAAGGGTCCATTGATGGCGTTAATCTGGAGTTTTCCGATATCCATGCCGAATATCAGACGCGTGATTCCAAAGGCCGTACCCAATGGCATACCCTCTTTCGCGGACTGTTTCTCGTTGCCGAGTTTAACAAACATTTCAAAAGCCGCACGGTCATCCTCCCCGATCTCGCCGAAAAAACATTCGGCAACCTCATCGGCGGCTGGCTTCAATCCAAAAACAGTTCCCGTGATAGTGTTATCCACCTCGATGATCCCGAGTTTGAAAAAAAATTTGTGGTTTACGGGAACGACCCTATCGAAGCGCGCTATATTCTTACCCACGCGATGATGAAACGCATTGTCGAGTTTCAAAAAAAAATATCCCATCCCCTGTTTGTTTCATTTGTTCACAACCATATCCACATTGCCATTGCAACGCAAAAAGATCTCTTTGAGCCTTCCCTCTCTACGTCGCTTCTCGATTACAAACAGGCGATGGAATACGTCAACACCCTCAATAATACCCTCGGTCTGGTGGAAGAGCTAAAACTCAATGAGAAATTGTGGAGTAAAGCATAATTATTAAACGATCGTAATCGTACGGCCCATCGCCTTTTCAAAACAATGCAATTGCTCCTGCGTTCCCTCAATTTCGACTACTGCTCCCTCCGCGGTAAATTCTTTGTGCACTATTGTGACACACTGCTGTAGCGCTTCATATTCCAGTTTTGATATTACCGGATACGAGCACTGCACTTTTTCTTGAAATAGCTTCTCATAGGAACGCAAAACAGCTTGAGCCACTGCGGCATTCGCAGCCTCAGCATACGCACGAACCAATCCGCCGGGACCCAGTTTCGTCCCGCCAAAATAACGCACCGTGATGATCGCGGCATTGATGAGTTCATGCCCCTGCAAAACAGAGAGTGTCGGTTTGCCGGATGTCCCCTTTGGCTCACCGTCATCGCCGCTGTATTCGATAATCTGATCGTATTCATTGAGCATTCGATAAGCACTTACAAAATGAACCGCTTTGGGATGCTTATCGCGTAAACTTTTCATCTCTTGTTCGTAAAAAGCCATTGGCATTAAATACGCCATAAATTTGGACTGCTTAATTTCAATGATATCGGTAAAAATTGAATCGACTGTGACCATAATACCTCTTTTAGATTGCCTAATTATAGTATTAAAAAGCGAAAGCATTGATTGAAAAACAAGGAAGTATTGGGGATCAGTTGTGGAAGCAGGATTTGAACCTGCTACCTGCGGTTTAACACTTCCTAGAGGGAGCACCCCAGCATAACGGGGTGGATAAAATGGAGATTAAACAGGCTTTCCGTTCAAGTTAACGACCTTCAACCGTCCGTGCCCATGCTTAATGTCGTTTGCTAAATCGTAAACGGCACCGATAATGGTAAGTTTGCCGCTTTCGACTTCATGAGCAAACTCTTTTTGGGCATAAAATACCTGTTGATGGACGTTGCTGATAACGGCGTTAAGCCAGTTAAGTTCGTTGTTCCCCGCAACCATCTCAGTTTTACGGATAGCCGGCAGAATTGAATCAAGCTCATTAATGATATTGGACTCGAGGTTCGAATAATCGTTCATTGCCGCTTTGACCGCGCCGCAACGAGTATGTCCGATAATCATCAAAAGCGGCGTATTCAAATGACGGACACCGTACTCAACGCTTCCCATGTTGGAACTGAACTGGTTCCCGATATTGCGGATAAAGAAAAGATCATTCTCGGATTTCGCATCGAGGGAATCTCCTTGAAAACGGGAATCTGAACATCCAATGACCGTTGCACGAGGCTGCTGCCCCTCCTTCATTTTCTCAAAAAAGTCTTCCCCTTGTTTCTTGACGTAATAGTCGTTTTGGGCGATCACATCGGCAATCATTTTTTGAGCAAGCGCCTGAAGCTCTTGAACATTCGGAGCGCCATGTCCACCCGAGGAAGCCTGCGCCGAATTGGTCAGCAATAATGAACCCGATGCTAGGGCAGTAAATTTAAGAAACGATCGTTTATCCATGAATGAGTAGCCTCCTGAAAATATGCCGAAATGGTACCACAAATCGGCAATAATTAGCAAGCAAGAGATAAATTTATCTTATTATGTTATTAATTTTTGCTACGATATGTGAATTTAAGATATGCGCCAATTAAAGATGAACGCTATGGCATCATTGAACCATTCTATGAAAGCAGTGATTTAGATACAATATCATATGTATAAAGAAGTTCATAAATCACTTTTAGACTGGTATGATAAAAACGGCCGCCACGAATTGCCTTGGAGGTTTACAAATGACCCATACAAGGTATATGTGAGTGAAATAATGCTCCAACAAACACAGGTCAAAACTGTCCTTGAACGGTTCTATTTTCCCTTCCTTGAAGCCTTCCCTACACTAGCCGATGTAGCCTCTTCCGACCTCGATGATGTCCTAAAAAAATGGGAAGGGTTAGGCTACTACAACCTAACAAAATTAACAATAAAGTCCTATTTATAGGGATTTTATAAATATTTTTGCCACTTTTTTACCACTTTTTTATTTTTACCACTATTTGCAAAATAAAATTTTATCAATCTTCAAATATTGACTATGTATTTCATTTGATGTACAATATCAAAAAAAGGAGGATATTATGACTGGAACAGCAATGACCGTGCGTATTGATCCCGATATCAAAAATAAAGCAGCTGAATACCTAAAACAAATGGGGCTGACAACCAGTGAAGCTACCCGTTTATTTTTACATAGTGTCGTCTTACACAAAGGGCTACCGTTCGAGCTTCGTATCCCGAATGATGAAACAGCTGAAGCAATCAATGAAGTAAAAGCTGGTAAGAATACCGTTAAACACACTTCTTCGAAAGAGCTATTTAACGATCTTGGATTGTAATGTTCACGCCTGAATACCACCGCTTTTTCAAAAAAGATATTGATCGTGATAAAAAAAGCGGTAAATATTCTGCCGATGACTATGCGCTTCTCAAAGAGATCATGACATCTTTATTGGATGGAAAAGAGCTTCACGAAAAATACAAAAACCATCCACTTAAAGGTGAATGGGAAGGTACTTATGAATGCCATGTGAAAAACGACTGGCTTCTAATTTATCAAGTTAGCGAAGACAATACTCTACTAACATTCATCCGACTAGGTTCCCATTCTCAAATTTTTAAGAAATTCAAATAAAATTCCTTCTAAAATCGTTTTAAAATGTCCCTTGACACTATTGGATTGTAGAACTTCAAAAAGAGAAAAACACTCTGATTCCAAAAGCCAACGCAACTGATTTTAGAGTTGGAAGCACTACAGCTTAACTACTTTAAAGAGGAAAAATCAGTAAAAGGAGGAGATTAAACTGTCGTTACTTAAGGTTACTATTCGTAATATTTTTTACGAAAATCTGCCGAATTTAACTCCGCCGTTGACAACACCTGCAAATTTTCCGCCGATAGATATGAATTTACTCACAATATGCCTTTATTTTTTGCCTACTATTTTACCACCGTTATCATATTTTTACCACCTTTTTTTAGCTTTCGTAGCTTTTTTGTGCCTTTATGGCATTTTTTTTACCACCAGTAGCATTTTGCAAAAGCAGTGATTTGGATACAATATCATATGTATAAAGAAGTTCATAAATCACTTTTAGATTGGTATGAGAAGAACGGTCGCCACGAATTGCCATGGAGGCTCACAAATGACCCATACAAGGTATATGTGAGCGAAATAATGCTCCAACAGACTCAGGTCAAAACTGTCCTTGAACGGTTCTATTTTCCCTTCCTCGAAGCGTTCCCGACAATGGAAGATTTAGCTTACGCGAGTCTCGATGATGTCCTAAAAAAATGGGAAGGGTTAGGCTACTACACGCGCGCCAAGAACTTGCATACAGCCGCACGGCAATGCCAAGGAGTTTTACCCAAAAATGCCTCCGAACTTTTAGAATTACCCGGTATTGGTCGTTCAACGGCACATGCCATCAGTGCCTTTGCCTACAAAGAGGCACTACCGATTCTCGATGCCAACGTCAAACGAATCCTCTACCGCTATTTCGCCATTGAACAACGTGATGAAAAACAGCTGTGGAAAGCGGCTTATGCACTTTTTGATACAAAACATCCGTTTGAGTATAATCAAGCGATGATGGACATCGGTTCAATGGTGTGTCTGGCAAAAAAACCGCTTTGTGCTGTGTGCCCTTTTGAGCAAGGGTGCGAGGGCAAATCTGCTCCCCTAAAATACCCTCAAGCAAAAATCAAACAAATCAAACCCATTCGTAACCGTATCATTGTCGTTTATACACGTAACGGTCGGTTTGCTCTCTCCCAACGAAAAGAACGCTTTTTACATGGATTGTGGGGGTTTGTGCAATATGAGGCATTTGAGAAAAACGAAGAAGTTTTATTAGGACACGTTACCCAGCATTACAGCCATTTTACACTGCAAGCGGATGTCTATGTCTATGAGGGAAACTATGCCCATGAAGGGTGTGAATGGTTTGCACCTAGCGAGATCATGAACCTTTCTCTAAGCGGTGCCGATCATAAAGTGTTAAAGCTTATAGTTTAAATCGGCTTGGATCAAAAAAAGTATCATCGCTGATGTGCCCAAAGGCGGAGTTGATCGAGACAAAAATGTCCGGATATTTTTCTTCCATCTCTGCGAGCATCACTTTCATACTGGCTCTTGCATGCGGCATTTTAACATCAAAACGCATCGATGGGCACGCTTCATCACCGATGGTGGGCATCTCATTTTCCAAAGCACACGCGGCAAGCTGACGCTCACGCATCTGAATCAACGGTCGGATTATTATAAGCCCATTTTCTGCTTTATATTTCGGTGCAAGAGCGCGCATGTGCCCATTGTAAATCATGTTCATAAAAAAGCTCTCTGCCGCATCATCGAGATGGTGACCCAATGCCACTTTATTACATCCATGCTCTAACGCCGCACTGTAAAGTGAGCCTCGTCGCATACGAGAAAAGAAACTGCAAAAAGAGGAGTTTTTACGAATTTTATCGCCCGCTATTTCATACGTATTGGTTTCGTGGACAACATGGGGAATGTTATGTTGGGCACAATGAGCCACCAATGCGCTCAAATCTTCTCCCATCCCATACGTTACGGTCACGGCAAGAAGTTCAAAATTAAAAGGGGCACGGCGCTGTTGCTCCATGAGCGCATGAATCATCGTGAGGGAATCTTTCCCACCGCTAAGGCCCACAAGGATCTTATCCCCCTCTTCGATCAAATTAAACGCAGCATTGGTTTGTCCCATACGGCGCATGATTTTTCGACTGAGTTTAATAGCCAAGGCGTTTAACCATTTCCAAAATAAACTTCGCGCTCACTTGCGCCGATGTTTTCAAAAAGGCATCAAAATCCTCACTTGCACCGCCATCCGCTGTATCACTGATTGCGCGAAGGACAAAAAATGGAACCCCGAAGTTTTGACAAACACACGCAACACTTGCCCCTTCCATTTCCAATGCATCGGCATTAAACGTTGATTCAATCCATGCTTTACGCTGGTTGCTGGCGACAAACTGATCGCCGGTGGCAATGATTCCTTCGTATAATTCCATTCCCAAATCCACAGCAACTTCAGAGGCCAAAGAGCGCAGCTGTTCATCCGCTTCGATCATCAATGTTCCCTCAGGAATAAAACCGAAGGGATGCCCAAATGCGGTAATATCAATGTCATGCTGACACAATGCGCTGGCCATGACCAAATCACCAATTTTTAATTCCTTACTAATCCCCCCTGCAACACCACTAAACAAAAGGGTTTGAGCCCCAAAATGCTCCAACATCACCGATGCGGTAATGGCTGAAAAAACTTTGCCTATTTTTGAATAGGCAACCACCAATTCATGGTCTCCGTACGTGCACTCATAAAAAACATTCCCCGCATATTGGGTGCTCGTATATTTTTCAACCGTACTTAAAATCGGATCAATTTCTTCACGCATTGCGCCCATAATGGCTATTTTCATTGTATGTCCTTTAATTATGTATGTTTGACGATGTAACGCTGAAGTTTTTGTCGCGTATGATTTAAAGGCACCATCTTTTCTTGCGCATCCAAAAGAGCAAGGAGTTGTTCACTCTCGCCCAATGGGGTAATCACACGACTCCCACCCCAAAATCCAAGACCGTCTTCAAATCCGACACGGTTTACGAAGACCACGTACGCATGCGTCAAAAGGGCACATGCCTTGAGCAAAGCATCCCATTGACGCTCGATCAATAATCCATTCTCACTAAAGTCGCGTGCGGGAGATGCCGCCAAGACATAGATTACATCCGGATCACACTGGGCCAAAGCACTCAGTGTCTCTACGCGCCATACGTCTTCACACACAACCATAACGGCTTTGCCATGGTCGGTATCAAACCCTTTAATCTCATTGCCAGAGGCAAAATACCGTCCCTCTTCGAACATCCCATACGTGGGCAGATGATTCTTATGATGGATATGCAGTAACTCGCCTCGTGCAAAATACAAAGCACTGTTATACACTTTTCCATTGTCCCACAACGCGGCACCAATGGCAATATTGCATTGCAAACTAGCGATACACAGTTCCTGTAATTCATCCACATTCCATGCGTCTTCAAAAAGCTTATCTTGCAACATATATCCACTCAGCGCCAGTTCAGGAAACACTATGACATCCGCAGCTTCATGCTTTTTAACAATTGCAAGGACCTCTTGTAAATTTGAACGGTTCAGCTTGGGCGCGAATTGGATCAAGGCAACATTCATCTGAGTGCTTCACATACCTTCGTCAATGTTTCCATGTCCGATATTCCAAATGTCTCATTATTAGGAGCATTACGCTTGTTCAAACCTTTGAGAACAGCGCCGTTTCCAAATTCGATCATAACATCAATCTCACCAACAATGGCTTCAATCGATTGTTTGTAGCGCACGGGCTTGACCAACTGATCTTTTAGTAATGCTACCGCATCCGCTTTTGTCGCGTACTTTTGCATGGT
>JAUPLR010000100.1 GCA_030836825.1 Campylobacterota bacterium | reverse complement strand
TCTCTCGCCTTTCAGGAATTATAAAGTATCATACCATACCATCACTTACTCAAAGGTTACCATGAGCGTTCAGTGCTTCTACCCATCCGATTATCAATCTCTCAAGCCCTCTTTTGAAGGGATACGGGAGATTTTTGCAAGGGACGATCACAGCATCCACAAAGCACGTAATGAACTCAAAATTATTGAACTCGACGGCATTAAAACCGTTGTTAAATCGTTCAAAATACCCCATTTTCTAAACCGTATTGTCTACACTCATTTTCGTAAAAGCAAAGCGTATAAATCGTACCACAATGCACTGCGCCTCAAAGAGCTTGAAATTTCGACCCCAAAGCCCATGGCTCTCATCGAATTTTTTGACTCGGGATTTTTAGGGGAAAGTTTTTTTGTTTCTGAATATTTTGAATACGACTTTACCATTCGAACGCCGCTGCTTGAACCGCTGGAGGATAGAGAAGCTATTTTCAAAGCCTTTGCGGCCTACACCTACGATCTGCACCAAAAAGGGGTATGGCATCTGGACTATTCACCTGGAAATATTCTCATCAAAAGAACAAAAGAAGGGTATCAGTTCAGCATTGTCGATATTAATCGCATGGAGTTTCGCCCTATTAGTGCATTGGAGGGATGTGAAAACTTCAACAAACTATGGGCAATGGATGATGAGATAGAAATTATGGGACGTGAATATGCGCGTCTGAGCGGATTTAATGTGGCAGTAACCATCGCAGAGATGAAAAAGCATAATGATGCCAACAAAAAAATCAAAAATTTTAAAAAGAGACTCAAAAACCTTTTAAAAGGAAACTTTTCAGCTCTCTCTTAACGTGCTCAAACATCTGCGCTCTTCCCCGCGCATCCAGAGGAATCATAAAATGGTGCTGTTTGGCCTCTTCGCCAATGCTTTTCCAGCGTGCTGCGGAGGCAAATTTTGAATCTCCAAAAAAAGTAAATGTCTCACATCCACTCGCACTGGCTAAATGGTACGTTCCCGTCGAGGTACTCACAAAAAGCTTGAATCGGCTCAGCAATGCGGCGAAGTCAATAATGCTCCCTTGCGATCGATACAAAATCACCCTACTCTCACGTAAAAGACTCTTTGCCTCATCATAAAGCTTTTCTTCATCGGGTCCAAAGGTCATCACAATATCAACAGTCTCATTCTCTGTCGCAATCGATACCAACTGCATGTATTCGCTCAAAGTCCAATTTGCATCCGATGAACCTCCAAAACCGGGATGAAAGGCGACAACGGGTTTAGAAATACCATACTCAGCGCAAAACAATGCATAGCGTTCATCAGTAAATTTCAAAAGAGGTTTTGGAAAGTCACGTGATATATCCTTAAAAAGTGCGCCAGCAAGCTGTAGATTGTATTCAAACTCCGCCATTTTCACTTCACTTCGACGCTGAACAACCCGACGGTTGTAAAAAATCTGAGCGATTTTGGTAGCAGGAGCGATACGAATGGGGATACGAGCGATCCACTGCGCCAATGCGACACGCGTGTTAGAAAACAATGTCACCGATGCATCAATGTTCGCTTTTTTGATTTGAAAGGCAAGTCCTAAAATATCCTCTCCCTCATCCACAATCACCTCATCGATAAAATCGCACGATTGTGCCAGCTTGCGATTAAGAGGTGCAACAAGAGCGATGATACGATTGGCGGGATTACGATGCTTTAGCACATACAATGTCGGCAATGCCGTGATAAAATCACCCAGCTTGTCATTTCGTACTACCAGTATATTCATCGCCAGCCCCTGCTTTAATAGGGTAATTTTACCCAAAAACGCTATAATCTCACCATGAAAGAACCGTTTTCTTGGGATCACTATTCCGATCAACCCGCCATCATCCGTGATAAGAAACTTAAACGCAAAATGCGGCTTAGTGCTCTCCCCTCACTTATCAAAACTTTTTTAATTGCCCTGCTTGTTTTACCCATCGCTTTTATTGTGACCTTCTTTCTTCCGCGCAAAAAAATAAGCGGTGCAGAATTTTTCGGCATGGGAGTCAATCTCAATAATAGCCCATTCATCGCTCCTGAGATGATTCATGAATTGGGTGTGAAAAAATTGTTGATTCGCCTTCCTCTTTGGGAGATGGACCGTTTGGATGAATACATCGCGTTTATCCGCTCATTCAAAGAGCATCATATCACCGTCGCCCTCCTACAAGATCGTCAACACATCACGAATCACGCGCTCACCAAAAAACATCTGACCCAAATTTTTACGGCTCTTGAAAACAGTTGCAATACCTACGTTATCGGTTCAACCATCAATCGCGCGAAATGGGGATTTTTCAGCGTCAATGAATATCTAAACTTTTATACCGTTGCCTACGCCCTTAAAAAAGAATCGTTTCCCAATCTCAAATTTATTGGCTCCAACGTCATCGATTTTGAGGTGCACTTTACAACGCATACTCTTTTTAATCTCAAAGACATTTATTTCGATGCATTGGGAACACTGCTGTATGTTGACAGACGCGGGGCTCCTGAAAACAGCCAAATGGGATTTAATCTCGTGGGAAAAATCAATCTGATCGATGCGTTGATGCGTCTAAGTTTTAAAACTGCTAATGAGCTGATCATCACCGAAACCAATTGGCCGATCAAACACACTGCCCCCTATGCACCGACCAGTGAATTTGAATGTGTGAGCGAAGAGGGTTACGCTATGTATATGGTTCGTTATCATTTGCTCGCGTTTGCCACCCAAAAAGTAGCGTGCGTTTACTGGCATCAGCTCATTGCTCCCGGATACGGACTCATCGATAACCGAGACGGCGTTATTGTCAAACGGAATGCTTTTGATGCCTATAAGACGATGCTGTCCCATTTAAGCGATGCCACCTTTAAAGATTACCGCGAAAAAAAGGGTGAACGTCAGCTGATCTGCACCACTCCTCGTGGCAGATTAAACATTACCTGGAATCTCACTTCCACCCCTATTTATACGTACGAGGCTTAATGTGACTATTTTGATCATCCTTCCTAATTGGCTTGGCGATGCGGTCATGGCAACACCTGCCATAGAAGCTCTTTGTGCACTCTATCCTAAAGCCAAACTTACGCTGGTCGGTTCCTATGTCAGTGTTGAAGCGCTTAAACATCATCCGCAATGTGTTCGCAGTTATGTCGACACAACCAAAAAAGGTGGAAATCGCTTTCTCAATACCTACCACTTTGCCAAAGAGTTGGGGAAACATGACATAGCGATTACTTTTCGCAATCAGCTTCACTCATCCCTTTTACTTTTTTGCAGCGGTACTGCTGTAACGGCTGGACGGAAGAGCTGGCATTCGCAACTCCTTCTTACCCATGCCGTTAAACCATCCTACCCTTCCCATCTGGTTGAACAATACCGTGATATTATGCAAGCCTTGAGTGAACAACCGCTTACTATCGGCAAACTCCGGCTTCACATTCCCGCACATCATTACGAGCGTCCCACTTTGGGAATCAATCCGGGGGCAACCTATGGCAGCGCCAAACGATGGTATCCTGAGAAGTTTGCCCAAGTCGCTCGTGCATTTTCCGGTACGCATGAAATTGTTATTTTTGGAGGCCCTACTGAAGTGGAGATGGCCAATGACATCGAGTCACAGCTAAAAGGGATAATGGTTTCGAATAGGGCAGGAAAAACCTCTGTGGAGGAACTGTGTGCAATGATCGGGGGGCTGAGTATTTTTATCACCAACGACAGCGGACCGATGCACGTTGCTGCGGCGTATCAAGTACCCACAGTTGCCATCTTTGGTCCGACGCGTCATTTGGAAACATCCCAGTGGATGAATGAAAAAAGCAGTATCGTTCGCCATGATATGAAATGCGCCCCGTGTATGAAACGTGAATGCCCGCTAGGACATCATGAGTGCATGAAAAGTATTACTGCGAATGAGGTTATTGAGGCGGTGGAAAAGTTGTTTTAATTTTGTCATACCGTACTTGATACGGTATGACAGAGAAACTAGCAAGAAGTTTTGTTAATTCTTTCAATCGTCGCCGTTGTACTTTTGCCATCCACAAACTGCACCAATCGCAACTCTCCTGAAAATTCGGCTCCGACCACCGATTTGCCCTCATAATCTCCCCCTTTGACGAGAATATCAGGTGCCATACTTTTAATCAATTCATAGGGAGTTTCATCGTTAAACATCACCACATAATCAACCGATTCCAGTGCAGCTAAAATATACGCACGATCCTCTTGGGGATTTACCGGTCGAGTAGGACCTTTGAGCTCTCGAACAGAGCTGTCGGAATTAAGCCCCACAATCAACACATCCCCATAACTTTTCGCTTCTTGGAGGTACTTAACGTGTCCCACATGAAGAATATCAAAACAGCCGTTTGTGAAAACGACGCGCTTCCCTTCACGCTTCAATCGCTGCGTAATCGTTGCAATTTCACCTTGCGATTTAATATGCGCATCCGAACTGCTTTGGTGCAAACTCGATTCATACGTCTCAATCTCATCAAGCGTTACGGTAGCCGATCCAATCTTACCCACAACTACGGCAGCCGCATGATTCGCAAAAGGGGCTGCTTCATCGATCGAGAGTCCACACGAGAGGGCAAAGGAGAGCGATGCGATAACCGTATCTCCGGCACCGGTCACATCAAAAACCTCTTTGGCAACCGTCGGATAACGGCGCATGGTTTCATCATAAATAGCGATTCCATCTTCAGAGAGGGTAATCATCGAGCATTGCAAATCACATGTTTTTTTAAGAAATAGCAATGCTTCCCGTAAAGAAGCATCATCTTTGATAGCAATACCTGTCGCTTCGGATGCCTCTTTTTTATTGGGGGTTAACAAATACGCACCGCTGTATTTACGATAGTCTTTGCCTTTGGGATCTACCAGAACTTTTTTTCCTTTGGCCTTCGCGTGAGCGATGACCCCTTGCGCAACCGCATCGGTAATCACCCCTTTTCCATAATCGGAAAGGACCACCATATCGCACCCTTCCATGACGCGCTGAACATACGCAACCACCTTCTGAGCACTCTGTGCTTCTACGGAATCTTTTGATTCTTTGTCGTACCGTAATATTTGTTGATTGGAGGCGATAATACGACTTTTTTTCGATGTTTTACGCCCTGCTTGAACGATCAATCCCTCACAGGATGCGCCCAACGAGGAGAGCATGTTTTTGAGCTCAATTCCATTTTCATCATCACCGATTACCCCCACCACACTCACCCGCGCACCCAAGGTCACGAGATTATTGATAACGTTCCCCGCACCGCCCAGCACGGTTGTTTCGCGCGCGATATCGACCACTTGAACCGGAGCCTCGGGAGAGATACGTTCACATCCTCCCCACAAATAATGGTCAATCATCAAATCACCGATGACGAGAATATGAGGCTGTCTCTCTTTGAGACGATTCATGAAAGCTCCTCTTCAAACAGGCGTTTGATCTCTGGGGCATACGCTTTTATCCCCTCTTCAAATTCAAAATGAGGCGCATAGCCTAACACCTCTTGAGTGCTTTGGATATCGGCTTCGGTATGAAACTGATACCGCCCAATATACGGATTAGGAATGTATTCGCATACATAAGAAGTTCCCAACTCATGCTGGAGAATATCCACCATCGACTGAAATGAGCGTGCTTTTCCCGTACCCACATTGAACACACCCGATTCTCTCGGATGCATCGCCAAAATATTGGCTTGTACAATATCCTCTATGTAGATAAAATCACGCAAAATTTTGTCCGAATTTTCAAACAATTTTGGATTTTTACCGCCGAGGAGCTGATGGCCAAACTGCACCACCATAGAGGCTGTTTTGTTTTTAAAAAACTCGCGCGGTCCGTATACATTAAAATAGCGTAATCCCACAATCGAAATATTTTTAAACCTTTTCGCATAATCACGCGCCAAATGGTCCATCATCAGCTTCGAAAATCCATACACATTTTGAGGAGCTTCACGCCCGACTCTCTGCGGTGAGGGAGCATCTCCGTACGTAGCGCCCGAAGAGGCATAAATCATATTGGCTCCATGCGCAACGGCGATATCGAGCAAATCTTTAAACGCGTTGAGATTTGTCTGAATCATGAGATCTTGCTCTAACGCTGTCGTATCCGAAATTGCCGCTTCATGAAAAATATAATCAAATTTGTACTGCACTGAAAGCTTCGCTAAAAGCGCTTGATCGTTGATGTCTCCGCTGATCACTTCGCCCGCAAATCCGATGAGATTTTTGAAATGACCGAAACTTTTAAGGTTGCCATTGGAAAGCGTTGCATTGGAGCGAAAAAGGTCCAGCACGACAACCTTGGCTTGCGGATAATGCTCTTGAAAATAAAAGGCAAGATTGGAACCGATAAAACCGGCTCCTCCCGTTATCAAAATGGTTTTGGTATTCAAATCAATATCGCTGTAGCGCATAAACAATCCTCATGGTTCTTTAAAACACTATTGTATCGAAGCTTCCATTAAAAGCAAAAAATCGTTAGAATACTTTAAGATAAGTGGGATTATAATGGCGACAAATTTTTAAATGGAGAAATGAATATGAAAAAAATTGCTCTCGCAATGTTATTTGCTGGTGTATCAATGATGGCTGCTGACGGAAAAGCTCTTTCTGCTAAATGTACTGCGTGTCACGGTGCTTCTTACGAGAAAGTAGCTCTTGGTAAAGGAACAGTCGTTAAAGGTCAATCAGCTGCGGCTATCGAAACTTCACTAAAAGGTTACAAAGCTGGTACATTGAACAAAGCTGGGATGGGTGCCTTGATGAAAGGTCAAGTAGCTGCAATGTCTGATGCGGACATCAAAGCGCTTTCTGCTTACATCGCTGGCATTAAGTAATTCCCCTTCTCATCGTTTAGGCGATGAGATCCTCTCTTTATTCTGGTTGGTATTCTTTCTTTTTTAGCTTTTCTCGTTTTTTTTCTTGTTCGGCGGCATCGTTCAGCTCTTTTTCATCATCAAATTTAACTTGATTCATCATCCGATTTTCATCATCAAACTGTCCCGTTTTAATCGCCCATAAAAAAGCAATCAACGCAACCCCTCCTAAAAAAAGAGACACCCCAAGCATCATCGCCACTACCCAACTGTCCATCTGAATCTCCTATTTGTACATCCATCGACTGCGCATCGAGTTACCGACAACCAAAAGCGAGCTGATGGACATCGATACAGCTGCGAGAAGGGGGATAATATACCCCATCATTGCCAACGGTATTGTTGCTGCATTATAGATCAATGAGATTCCTAAATTTTGCTTGATTAATCCATACGTACGTCTACTGATCGCATACGCTTCCGCCAGAGAGGTTAGCGAGTCGTTGAGCAACACGATGTCCGAAACCTCGATTGCGATGTCACTGCCATTGCCCATAGCGATCCCGATGTCTGCGCCGGCAAGCGCTAAGAGGTCATTGACGCCATCACCCGCCATCACCACAACGTGTCCCTCACCCTGCGCTTTAGCAATAAAATCCGCTTTTTCTTGCGCCGTTACGTGGGCATAAACTTCATCGATTCCCACTTCATCCGCAACCCTAAATGCCGATGCTGCATGATCTCCCGTGAGCATAACGACGCGTAAGCCGTACCCTTTTAAAAGCCCAATCGACTCACGCGCCTTCTCTTTTGGAAGATCTTGCAACTCGAACGTTGCACACAACTTTCCATCTACCGCGTAATAAAAAAGGCTTTTGTCACTTTTTATTTGGGTCACAATACCCATATCCTGCATCAAAAAAGCATTTCCCCCAGCGATCATCGCTCCATTACTACGCCCCACAATCCCCCGTGCTGGAATTTCATTGGCCTCAGAAATTCCATTTCCCGCGTCCATTTGAAGTTCTGTTTTTTCTAAATATTCTACAATCCCACGACTAATAGGGTGTTTTGAAGAACTGACCAATGCCAACAATACAGAACGATCAAAACGTTCATGATACGTTGCGCAAACAACAGCAGGGCATCCTTGGGTAATCGTTCCGGTTTTATCGAGTACGAACATGGTGGCTTTTGCCATGGTTTCAATCTGCGCCGCAGACTTGAAAAGGATAGAGCGCTTCGCCCCAAGTGCCAACCCCACGATAGTCGCCACCGGCGTAGCGAGGGCCAAGGCGCACGGACAGGCGATGATAATGACGGAAATACCCACCATAAGGGATTGATCAAACGTGTGCGGCCAAAAATACCAAGCCCAAAACGTTGCAATCGCCAAAAATAAAATCATTGATGAAAAATACTGGGAAAGGCGATTCGCCAGTTGTTCAATACGCGGCTTTTGACGCATCGCATTTTCCAAGAGATTGACGAGATTGTTCAGTGTCGAATGGGCATAGTCTTTGAGGGCGCGATAGTGCAATAACGCATCGATACTCGTCGTGCCGCTGATGATCATATCCCCTTTTCGTTTAAAAATCGCCTCAGCTTCACCCGTCAGATTGCTCTCATCGAAACTGCCCTCGCCCCAAATCACTTCCCCATCGATCGCCGCGCGCTCGCCCGTACGTATCACAATCGTATCCCCGACATTGACTTCAGATACACTGACGCTTCGGATCGTCTCTCCCTCCAAAACACTCACTTCACTCGGAACGTACTTGTTCATCACATCCAGTGTATCCGCCGCATATTTTCGACTCAATACTTCCAAAAATTTACCAAACAGAACAAACGTAATAATCATCGAAACCGAATCAAAATACGCTTCCCCTTTTTCCAAAACCGTGATGTAAATTGAATAACAATAGGCAAGTGTCGATCCCGTCACCACCAGCATATCCATGCTGATGGCGCCGTTACGCAATCCGTAATACGCTCCCCGATAAAAAACCCATCCACTGTAAAAAAGTACCGGAGTAGCCAGTATCCATTCTGCGATATTGAGTATCGTTTTAACCTCTTGGGTCATTCCGCTGAAATATCCGGCGTATTGAGCAACCGCAATCCACATCATGTTCATGGAAGCAAACGTCGCTACGGCCATACGTAAATAGTACTCTTTACGCTCTTTGTTCGCCCGTGTCTCTTGCATTGTGGCATCATAGGGATATGCGTTGTATCCGATAGAGCGTATCATATCAATAATCGCAGAGAGTTTTAATACTTGCGAATCCCAGACAATACGCGCCTTATTATTGGTATAGTTGATGTGGGCTTCCATGAGTCCCGGCATTTTGTGCAGTGCTTTTTCATTGAGCCATACACACGCCGCACAATGAATTCCCTCAATAATCAGCGATACTTGCCATAAATTATCATTACTGCGCGTCACAAAACGCTCATGAAAAGCGGGCGAATCAAAATTCTCACTCGCCTCATACTGCTGTGTTGGCGGAGCAAGGGTTGCTTCCCCCATTTTCGTATAAAAGCTTTCCAGCCCTTCCTCTTTTAGAAGATGATAAATCCCCTTGCACCCATTGCAGCAAAAACGCAACTCCTCGTCATGGATCATCACCGAGTCACGAAAGACCAGATGACAGTGATCACATTTGACATTAGACATACTCAAATTGCCCAAGTTCTCTGTTTTTGATCACTTTGTCGTAAGATCCGCACACTCCTTGCATGACGATGTAGACACCATGGGAGGCATTATGCGCATAACCAATCGCCATACTCAAATTAGCGGTTGCTTCGACGGTGTCAATGCTAAAAGGGACCATAGCGCCTGTGAATACAATTACTTTCTCCAATGCCAGTTGGGAAAGGTGCTGAGCACTCAAATCCATCGTATCGGTTCCGTGAACAACCACAATAAGTTTTTCATCGGATTGGCTTATCGTTTTTGCAAGCAACTCACGATCGTCGCGGGTCATCTCTAATGAATCTTTATACAGCAATCCTTCAACAGCCATTGGATTCGAAAAAACTGAAATAATGGAATCAATTGCTGCATTATCCGCAGGAACAATCAACTCACCGCTTTTTGGATCATAGCGCTTATTAAACGTTCCGCCCGTATTGAGGATGAGCATTATAAAAGTTCCTTGAGTGAACGGATAATCTTATTGGCATTGGACTCAACGGCCTCATGAGAGAGAAGAATGTTCGTAGCAACCCCTGCACGTACGGCGGCTTGAATGTCTCGTTCGTTATCCCCGATCATCACTGAGTTTTTCATATCAATATCAAAATCTTTCTGTGCTTCCAAGAACATTCCCGGCTCCGGCTTACGACACGCACAGGCACCATCGAGATTTTCATGATGAGGGCAATGATAAATATGGGTAATCGTAACGCCCAATGATTTGAAATAATCAATCATCCACTCACTTAGATGTTTGAAATCATTTTCGGTATAGTAACCACGAGAAATTCCTGATTGGTTTGTGACGATGATAACCAAATAGCCTAACGCCGCATAGTGTTGGCATACTTCGATAATCCCATCCATAAGTTCAAAATCATCAATCTTATGGAGATAATTTTTTTCGACATTGACAACACCGTCACGGTCAAGAAAAAGTGCCTTAGGCAACCCCTCCTCCGAAGAGCTCTTTTTCAATAATGTCACACAAAATATGCCCGATCAAGATATGGGATTCCTGAATACGCGGCGTAGCGTTTGAGGGTATAATAATTGCATAATCCGCCATTGCCGCCATCTTACCGCCATCACGCCCCGTCAACGCTACCGTTATAATACCCCGTTCTTTTGCCGATTCGAAAGCATTGATAATATTTTTGGAATTCCCCGAAGTAGAAATACCAATAAACAAGTCGCCCTCTTGCCCCATCCCCTCAACTTGACGGGAAAATACTTTATCGTATCCGTAATCATTCCCGATTGCCGTTAAATTCGACGTATCGGTAGTCAATGCCAATGAAGGGATAGAGGGACGATCAAACCCATAGCGCCCCACAAGCTCCGCAGCAATGTGCTGAGCATCCGCCGCAGATCCGCCATTGCCTGCCAACATCGTTTTCTTACCGTTACGATAGACCGTCACACACGCTTTTGCAACCGATTCGATCACATCCAAAAGCGGTTCACTGTCCAAAATAGCTTGTTTCGCTGCCACTGAATCAGCGATTTGGTGATAAATATATTGTTTCATTTCTTTTCCTTTAGTATTGGATTCCGGTAACGGAGCGTATTTTTTCGATAATCGGCATTGCAACCGCCGTAGCTTTTGCAGCTCCCGCTTTTAAAACCTCTCGAACGTCCTCTTGATGTGCTTCATAATAAGCCCGTCGTTCTCGGTAGGGGCGGAAATACTCCCATAAAACATCGGCTAAATAAAGTTTGAAATGTCCATGTCCCTCACCGCCGCTTAGATAACGTTCCTGAAGTGCGATACGCTCATTTTCATTTAAAAACAGTTTGACGATATTGTAAACATTGCAGTTTTCAAATTCTTTGGGTTCTTCCATCCCAACCACTTCGGTCACAATCTTTTTGATGGTTTTGAGCTGACTCTTCTCTTCGCCAAAAATCGTAATGGTGTTACCGTAGCTTTTAGACATTTTCTGACCATCGATTCCGGGCACGGTCGCCACATTCTCATCCACACGAAATTCTGGCATCGTAAAAATTTCGCCGTATTGATTGTTAAACTTCAGCGCAATGTCCCGTGCAATCTCGACATGCTGTATCTGATCTTTTCCCACGGGTACCACTTGGGAACCAAACAGCAAAATATCGGCCGCCATCAGCACAGGATACGAAAAAAGGCTGTGATTAGAGGCTATCCCGCGTGCTGTTTTGTCTTTATAGCTGTGTGCCCGCTCCAACAAACCCATCGGCGTGAACCCAGAAAGAATCCAATACAACTCCAAAACTTCTTTAACATCCGATTGAACCCAAAAAGTACTTTTCGTAGGATCCATTCCCAATGCCAAAAAATCGGTGGCCGCTTGCAGCGTGAGATGTCGTAGCCGCTCGCCCTCACCCAAAGAGGTCATAGCGTGATAGTTGGCGATAAAAGCAAAAACTTCATGATCGTTTTGGGATTCGATCATGGGGAGAATCGAACCAAAATAATTTCCGATATGCAAATCGCCCGAAGGTTGTATTCCAGTCAGGACTCTCAAAAAACACTCCTAATTCAATATGATTACTATTATATCAAACGCTCCATTAACTGCATCACATTTAAGCTTCATTTTAAGAAACAATGTGCTATATTTTTCCATAGTTCAATAAAAAAAGGATTCATTATGAATGTTCAAATTCGCGCAAAAGACATTACCCTCACTCCCCACCTAAACGATCACATCGCGGCAGCTATTGAAAACTTTAAACGTTACCATCTTGATATTACGACAGTAAACGTCATTATCACCAAAGAGAAACAAAGCGTCAGCGTAGAATTTGATATGCACGTTGCACACGCTCAACCCGTCGTCATTAGCCATGCGGATGCCGATCTTGACACCGCCATCGACTTAGCCATTGAACGGGCCAACAAAGCGCTTGGTCGTCTGCACGACAAAGCCAAAGATCACCACACGTCTTCTATCCGAGATATGGAAGTTGCTGAAGCGGAGTAAGCTTCAGCATGAGCAAAATCTATATCGTATGCCCCGCTGTTGGGGCGTAAGTATCTCCAGCATAACCTTGTCTTCATTTATTTTTCGGTATCCTTCGCTACTTTAACACTAGGAAAACAGCATGTACGCTTGGGTTATTTGGTTTCATATCATTTCAATGGTATCGTGGTTTGCAGTACTCTTTTATCTGCCACGCCTTTTTGTTTATCATGCGGAAAACGCTGAAAATAAAGGTTTTTTAGAAGTTATTGCAGTGATGGAAATGAAGATTTATCTCTACATCGGTGTTCCTGCATTTTGGGCAACACTACTTTCGGGAATAGCACTTATACTGATGTATCCGACAAATATTTTTGCCACAGGCGGATGGCTACACGCCAAACTCACGCTAGTCGCTATCTTGACCGCCTATTTCTTTTCACTGGGACACTATCGCCTAAAACTCAAAGAAAACGCGGCTTACAAAAGCGGTAAATTCTTCCGTTTTTACAATGAAGTACCCACTCTACTGCTCATGGCAATCGTCGCACTGGTCATCATTAAACCGTTTTAATTACCACAAAGCTCTTGTTTTATGAGCTCGCGGTTTTTTATCACCGCCTCTGCTTTTGGCTTTGAAAAGAATCGGTGTCCCTTCAAAATTAAACTCTTCACGCAATCTATTCGTCAAATAACGGCGATAACTGAAGTGAAGCCCTTGCGGTTTGTTCATAATGAGGGCGATACGCGGCGGACGAATATCGTACTGCGTCGCAAAATAAAGGCGAATATTCATTCCGTTAACACTTGGAAGCGTATGTCTTCGCATTGCCGCTTGGATCACTTCATTGAGTTTACCCGTTGAAATACGCTGAGAATAATTTTCGTTGATTTTGAGCAACATATCAAAAATACGATGTACACGCTGTTTGCTTTGTGCCGAAATCGTGACAATGGGTGCGTAACTCAAAAATTTAAATCGGTCTCTAACTTCCGCGATGATTTTTTCATAATCTTCTTTAGGCGCCATATCCCATTTGTTGAGAACGATCAGGCACGCCATGCGATTTTTATCAACAAACCCTGCAATTTTCTCATCCAAATCCATAAACGGTTCCGATGCGTCCAACACCAACAAAGCAATGTCAGCCGTTTCCAACATCTCTTCGGTGCGCATCAAGGCATATTTTTCAATTCCCAAAATCTTACCGCGCTTACGAATTCCCGCCGTATCGATAAAAGTAATTGTTTTATCCTCATACTCAATCGTTTCGTCAATAGGATCAATCGTCGTGCCCGCAACCGAACTTACCACCGAGCGGTCCTCTTTGAGAAGGGCATTGAGCAACGAACTTTTCCCGACGTTAACACGACCGATAATCGCTACTTTCATCTTCTGGGTATCTGCGGGAGCGTACTCTTTGACGATTCCGCGATACGCTTCTTCCATGGCGGCTATATCATCAAGATCATCGTCCGAAACATCACTATCGTCATCGTCTAAATCATCTTCGTCTTCATCATCGAGTTCTTCATCTTCGTCACTATAATTACCAATAACGGCATCAAATCCGTCCATATCGTCATCGTCTGACTCGATCTCTTCAACCGGTTTTACGATGGATGATTCAGGAAGCTCAGAAGCCACCCAATTGAGTAACGGCAAGATGGAAC
>JAUPLR010000099.1 GCA_030836825.1 Campylobacterota bacterium | reverse complement strand
TCGCCGGTATCGGGCTAGCGGGAGAACTGGGCGCGGGAGTCACTTTGGTGGCTGAAATCCTCCCTAAACACCTCCGAGGGTATGGCATCATGACCATTGCAGGTGTCGGCGTATTGGGCGTCGTAGCCGCCAATCTCGTGGCACAGCATTTCGATTGGCGCAATGCGTATATTTTGGGTGGACTTCTAGGTTTCTCCCTGCTTGCATTACGTCTTAAAGTACGTGAATCGGGTATGTTTGAGCACAATTTGAGTGAAAACATCCATCGCGGTGATTTTTTATCCCTTTTTACCCATCGCGCTCTTTTGGGAAAATATCTCAAAGCCATTGCCATCGGCATTCCCCTATGGTTTGTGGTCGGGATCTTGGTCATGTTTTCCCCTGAGTTTGCCAAATCTCTCGAAATTGCAGGTGAAGTAACAGCGGGCCAGGCACTCATGTACTGTTATATCGGCCTCTCGGTCGGTGATTTTGCCAGTGGGTATCTCTCACAAAAACTCAAAAGCCGTAAAAAAGCATTTACCTTCTTTATGCTCCTATCTCTCTTTAGCGTTGCGTGGATGTACACACTCAAAGGGGCAAGCGTCCAAGACTTCTATTGGTCTTGTTTTTCATTGGGTGTGTTTTGCGGCTACTGGGCTCTTTTCATTACGATGGCAGCAGAGCAGTTCGGAACCAATATTCGCGCAACCGTTGCCACTACCGTTCCCAATTTCGTTCGCGGTGCCGTTGTTCCCATCACCTTGTCTTTTATGGCACTCAAAGGGCATTACGGTTTTCTAGCCTCCGCAGCGATTGTAGGCTCTGTCTGTTTTGCTTTGGCTCTTATCGCACTGCATTACACCTATGAAACATTTCACAAAGATCTGGACTACATCGAGACATAATGAACATTTTACGTACCCTTCTTTTGCTCTTCGCGCTTGCCTGCACTTCCCTGAGTGCGCAGCCTAGTGAGTCCGCTATCAATGCGTCACTCTCCTCGATAGGCTCAGCTGAATCATTGGACGATATACGGTCCCTTTCAACCATCAACGAAGACTACAAAACAGGGTACAAAGGGCTTTACAAACGCTACAAAGATACCCAAGAAGAGCATCAAAAAATTGCAAAAAAATTTGAGGAAGCCAATATTCCGCTTTTTTTCTCCCTCATCCCCTATTGCGAGTCCAATTTCAAATCGGATGCGTACGGACATGGAACAGCTGGACTATGGCAGTTTATGGCGCAATCAGGACGTACCTACGGATTAAAAATCGAAAAAGGCAATGACCAGCGCACTGACGTATGCCATTCCACCGATGCCGCAATCCGCTACATCAAAGACCTCAAAAGTATTTTTAAAGAGTGGTATTTGGTCGATTTCGCCTACGGCATGGGGGAACTCAAACTGCAACGCCTTATTCGTAAAAATGGAAGCAAAAAAATATCTGTCTTGCTTAAAGATCCCGAATTTCCAAAAGGGACTAAAAACCATTTCGCCAAAACACTTCTTTTGGATGCCGCCATTCACCATACAAAACCGGATAACGACACCCCTTGATGTCGCTCATTGACTCCCGATCCTCTCGACTAAAAGCGGTCACGCATGGCTTTTTTCTCTCCATTACCACGACCATCGCCGAACCTGCTATCATTCTGCCTCTGATACTTCATTTTTTTGGCGCAAGCTCACTAATTATTGGGCTGCTCTCCTCATTGCTCAAAGGGGGCGCCATCATCGTTCAGCTTTTCGCTGCCTTCAGCGCTCAGAGCTATACCCGCGTTATGCCGCATCTTCGTTTTGTCTTCTTGGCACGCTTTCTCTCGTGGTTCGGTATCGGTGTGGGAATTTATGTTTTTGGCACCACCAACCATGCCTATGTCTTATGGTGCATTGGCATCGGATTGTTTATCTTCTCCTTTGCCGCAGGATTTGGTTCGATCTATTTCAACGAGATATTGGGCAAAGTTTTCTCCCACCGTTATCGCGGACGCGTGTTTGCACAACGCCAATTTGCCGCAGGCGTCGGTGCGCTCATCAGCGGGGTAAGTGCCGGTGTGATTTTGGAATACACCCCTGCACCGTATAGTTTTGCGTATTTGTTTATGTTCAGCGCATTTGCCATGTTGTTGGGCGTGATCCCCTATGCCCTCATCCAAGAACCGATAAAAGAAAATATTGCCGTAAAAGAACCCCGTTTTCGTACTTTTTTAGTCAATTCTTTTTCACTTTTGCGCAGTGATGGGCAGTTGAAACGGCAGATTCGCACCTATTTGCTGGCGTACAGTCACCTGTTTTCACTCCCTTTTATCATCTTGCATGCGCAGAGCGTTTTGCATCTAGGCGGTGTTCAGATCGGCTACCTTCTCACGGCTCAAGTCGTTGGCGGAATGCTCAGCAATCTTTTGTGGGGGAAACTTTCCTCAAACGGCAAAGTGCGTCTTATTATCGCTGTTTCCTTCATCGCCTACATCAGCGCCAATACTCTCGCCCTCTTTGCCGATGCTTTGTGGCATTACGCATTGCTGTTCTTTTTACTGGGTGCGGGGATGGACGGGATGCGTCTGGCCTTTTCCAATAATATCCTCATCATCGCTCCTGAGCATTTACGTCCTGTGTATCTCGCATTACAGTCCAATATCACCTCAATCGGGTTGTTTTTTGCAATTCCGGGAGCCGTAATTTTGGAAAGTTACGGGTTTTCGGTGTTGGTAGGATTTACGATTATGCTGTTATTGGGAGGGATGCTCTCCGCAAGGCGACTTGCGGATTAATACGTAGGGAATTATTAGGCGATGTTGGTATAGACGAACTGTACGTCTTCGTCGTCTTCGAGCTTATCAATCAGTTTTTCAATATCCGCCATCTGCTCATCGGTAAACTCTACCGGAGAGTTTGCAATACGCTCCAACGCGGCACTGTCAGGGGTAATCCCCATTTTTTCCAATTCAACCGACAATGCGCCAAATGCGGTATAGTCACCGTACACGCTCACTTCGCCCTCTTCTTCTTCGAGACTCTCGATCCCGGCATCGATCAATGCAAACTCAAGCTCATCCAAGTCCATCGCAGGTTTGGGAAAACGGAAAACCGCTTTACGGCTGAACATAAACTCTAATGCACCGTTGTTAAGCGTCTCTCCCTTAGCCCGACCAAAACAGGTGCGAATATTGGACACCGTACGGGCGTTGTTGTCCGTCGCGCACTCGACAAAGATCAACGCACCGTGAGGACCTTTGCCCTCAATGTTCATCTCAAAAATGGTTGAGGCATCTTTGCCCGAAGCACGTTTGATCGCGGCTTCGATGTTGTCTTTTGGCATGTTTTGCGTTTTAGCGCTCAAAATCGCCGAACGCAGCTTCGGATTCATATCCGGATCAGCGCCCCCCTCTTTTGCCGCCAGTGTGATCATTTTGCCCAGCTTTGGAAAGATTCTGGACATATTGCCCCAACGCTTCTCTTTGGCTGCCTTACGATATTCAAACGCTCTACCCATACACAGACTCCCATAAAAAATTAGTGAAATTATAGCTGTTTAATAGTTAAAAACCAATTCATATTCTTCTCAAGCGTTCCTTAAAAGAGAAGTACTTTGTGCTAGAATACAAGGCATCTTAAACTTCTTTCAATTTCATTATGTGTATCGGAGCGTTATGTCTTTGTTTAACAAATTTTTCCGGTTTTGCCATACTTGCGGGCTGACTCCCGTCTCCCTAGCATTGGTTTATATTCTCATCGGCCTCTTATGGATCTTTGGGTCTGACTATGTATTAGCCATTAACATACGCGATTCCCTTATCGCAAATCAATTTGAATTGGGCAAAGGGGTGTTTTTTGTTCTCACAACCGGCACTATTCTTTACGCATTGCTGCGAAGCTGGCGTAAACAATTGCTCAAAGCACACAACCAAATATCCGCTACGCTCAATGCTATTCCGGATTTGTTATTTGAAGTGGATTTGGAGGGAACTTACTACGATTATCATTCACCGCGCATTCATTTACTCGCCGCCCCGCCCCAAACGCTTTTAGGAAAAACCGTTCGAGACATCCTCCCTCCCAAAGCGGCCCAAACGTGTCTTTTGGCATTGCAAGAAGCGAATGAAAAAGGATTTTCATACGATAAGCAAATCGAGCTATTGCTTCCACAGGGAAAAACATGGTTTGAGCTTTCAGTCTCTAAAAAATTAGAAGCCGACGAAGAGGATCCCCGTTTTATCGTTTTATCCCGCGACATCACTCAGCGTAAAAAGATTGAAGAGCAACTGCTTAAACTCTCCCAAGCAGTAGAACAAAGTCCCAACATGATCGTTATCACGGATCTTAAGGCAAACATTGAGTACGCAAATGCCGCTTTTTTCAAAACGACAGGATATGCGCTGGATGAAGTAATCGGCAAAAACCCGCAGTTATTCCACTCCGGAAAAACCCCTTCTGCTACGTACGCCAACATGTGGGATCATTTGACTCGCGGCGAAAATTGGCAGGGCGAATTTATCAATCGGCGCAAAGACGGCACCGAATACATCGAATTTATTCACATCGCTCCCGTTCGTCAAAAAGATGGAAAAATAACGCACTATATCGCTATAAAAGAGGACATATCGGAACGAAGAAAAGCCGAAGAGCATATCCACTATCTCGTAAATTTCGATCCTCTTACGGGATTGCCCAACCGAATACAAATGGACGATCATTTGCAATATACATTGAATTTGGCAAAGCGAAATGATGGAATTTTTGCCGTTTTGTTCCTCGATCTCGATCGCTTCAAAAACATCAATGACACCCTCGGACACAGCATTGGAGACAAATTACTCGTTGAACTGGCCAAACGGCTCACCGTATCGCTTCGGGATCAAGATACCGTATCGCGTATGGGCGGTGACGAATTCATTATTTTATTGCCTGGGTCTGACGCACACGGAACGGTTCAAGTAGCGCAAAAATTATTAAATTCCATCGCGCAGCCGTTCTTGATAGAAGAATACCAACTCTCTATTACCGCCTCCATCGGTATTGCTTTGTATCCCAATGACGGTGTAGATATTGAGATGCTCTCCAAAAATGCCGATACCGCGATGTATCGGGCCAAGGAGGAGGGACGAAACAGCTACTGCTTTTTTACCCCCGAGATGCAAGCCAATGCTCAACGTATTCTTCAATTGAGCAATGCCTTGCGTCTTGCGCTTGAGCGTAACGAACTGCATCTTGTTTATCAGCCGCAGCTTTGTGCATCAGGAGAGCGTGTTGTAGGAGCAGAAGCCTTGCTACGCTGGCAGCATCCCGAATTTGGCACCGTATCTCCGGCTGAATTCATCCCCATCGCGGAAGAAAACGGAATGATTTTGTCCATTGGAGAGTGGGTCCTGCGCACCGCAATTTTTCAGGCAAAAAAGTGGATGGACAGCGGGTATCTTCCCCTGATTATTGCCGTTAATATCTCCGCGCTTCAGTTTCGTCATCCCAATCTTCCTGATCTCGTCACCAATATCTTGGAGGAAGTGGGACTGCCTCCGGAATACTTAGAACTGGAATTAACCGAAAGCATAGCAATGCACAATCCACAATCAGCCATCAGTATTATGAATGCTCTGCATGAGCGCGGTATCCGCATGTCGATTGATGATTTTGGTACCGGATACTCCTCGCTGGCGTACCTCAAAAAATTCAAGATTTACAAGCTTAAAATCGATCAATCGTTCGTCCGTGATATCAGCACAAACGCGGAAGACAAAGCCATTGTCAGTGCCATTGTCCATATGGCTCGAAGCCTAGGACTTCAAACCATCGCCGAGGGAGTGGAAACCATCGCACAGCTAAACCATTTACAGGAGCAAGGATGCGATGAGATACAAGGATATTACTACAGCAAACCTCTTCTTCCTGAGGTGTTTGAACTATTTTTAAAAGAACACAATCATTCGGCAGCTTTTGCCTGATTTATCCAATAAACCGCCACAATACTCATAGCCCCCCCGATAACCAATGAAACAGAGGGAACCTCACCCAACAGCGCATAACTGCTAACAAGAGCAAATACCGGCACTAAAAGCATGTATGCGCCGGCTTTTGCAGATCCGATCTTCCCCGAAGCCACAAAATAAATGGTGGTCGCCACGGTCTGCGTCATTACCGATAAATACAGCAATGCGCCCCAAAAAGGTATCCCCTGATCAAATACACTCCCTATCCCATGCCCATACGCCACAATAAACATACAAAACGTTGCAATCAATCCTATAAAAAAGCTATAACGTATAGGATCGAGATACTGACGTGAGCTTTGAGCCAAGACACTCAAAATGCTCCACGTTAACGCAGCAAGGATAAACACCAAATTGCCCACATTGCTAAAAAGAGCGCCAGACCATAGTTCCACCATAACGATACCGCCCATAAGACCCAACACTACGCCGAAAAGATGATTCTTTGAGGGACGGAAACCAAAAAAAGCAATGGTAATGAGGACGATGAGGATAGGACTAAGCGTAGTGATAATCATCCCCCCTGCGCCCGCAGTGGCAACTTGAACACCTAAAAACGAAAGGACCATAAAGAGGGCATACAGCAACCCGCTAAGCGTAACAGAAATCCACGCAGGTTTAGGTAATCGTAATGGCTTCTTGTTCCACCACAACACAGGAAGATACGCTACCGACATCAAAGCCAATCGCCAAAAAGTCACCACTTCCCACGAAACGCTCACGGAGAGCATTTTCAATACGGGCCAGCCCGCACCCCACAACATCATGGAAAAAAGCATCCACCATGAAAGAGGGTTCAAAAAACAGCTCTAGACATCAATAATGGCAACATCACTTTGTATCTGATTGAACAATAACGAGCGATTATCCGTGCGATACTGATAAAAGAAGGTATTGGTTTTCAAACTACGCAAGACCGACGTATTATAATAGTGCGCATTTGAACAGCGGCCCAGATAGAGAAATGTAAACAAAAGCTTAATGCGAGAATCTTCAAAAATTTCATTAGGCTGTGCCAAAAACGTAAATCCGAATTTTTTGATATTAACCAAATCAAAAATGTAATATAAGAAATCTTCAAACTTCGTATAAAATCCGTTCAAACTCTCGATTTCATGGAAAAAATAATAATAATTATCCAACAACTCATGCTTTTGTATCATACGAGAAAGTTTGCTTTTGACATTACGCTTATTCGAAAAATAAGACGGATTCGCCGCCATGTAAATATTACGACGCTGGGCAATTGCTTTATCCAAAACGGCTTCAAATTCATCACTTTCTTCAAAACGCAGGTAAAAAAATGTACTCGAATCTTTGAATTTCTCTTCAATCTTCTCAATGGACGGATCTGAAAAATCAATATACAGAGTCGGGATGCTGTTCTCCATCACATAACGACGTATCTTATTCGCCAAATGCGTTTTTCCCGAACCCTCTTCTCCCAAAATCAACGTATTTTGGTAAAGGGTTCTCTCTCTGAGCTCCAATGCCGAAATGCTGTTTTGAAAATGCCCAATTTTATATCCCATGAAAATCCATTGCTCTAAAGTTTATTTTATGGTAAGTATAACGTAGGATTGGAGAATTTGCAGTTTAAACCATTCCCCAGATGGGGAATTTGGTAAAAGTTACCCTTTTACTTTCGCTTCGATCGTCGCTACGATACTTGGGTCTTCAAGAGTAGAGATGTCTTGCGTAATCGCTTCGCCTCTGGCAATTGTGCGCAAAATACGGCGCATGATTTTACCTGAGCGGGTTTTTGGTAAGCCGGATACGAAAACGATGTCATCGCAAATGGCGATGTTTCCGATCTCTTTCATAATGACCTTATTGATCTCTTTGACCATTTCCATCTCTTCACCTACGGTGTCTTCGCTTTTTAGTACGATGTAGGCAAAAATTCCCTCTCCTTTGAGCTCATGCGGTTTACTAACAACGGCTACTTCTGCGACATTCGGGTGTTTTTTACACGCTGCTTCTACCTCAGCCGTGCCCATACGGTGACCCGAAACGTTGATAACATCATCGGTACGACCGGTGATCGTGATGTACCCTTCTTCATCATAGTTTGCGCCATCACCCGTGAAATAAACGGCTTTACCTTCTTTTTTTACATCACTGAAATACGATTTGACAAAGCGCTGCGGATCACCCCACACACCACGAATCATCGCGGGCCATGGACGCGTAATACACATATAACCGCTCTCGCCCAAGCCTACTTTTTTACCCGTTTGCGGATCTAAAATCTCACCCATAATCCCTGGAAGAGGGAACGTCGCGCAGCCCGGTTTGATCGGCGTTGCCCCTGGGAGTGGAGAGATGATGTGTCCTCCCGTCTCTGTTTGCCAATACGTATCAACAATCGCGCATTTACTGCCACCCACTGCCTCGTAGTACCATTTCCACGCCGGAGGATCGATAGGCTCTCCAACGGTTCCCAAGACTTTGAGAGAGGAGAGATCGTATTTAGCCGGTTCATCTTCACCCATTTTGTGCAATACACGAATCGCGGTTGGTGCTGTATAAAATTGATTAACTTTATACTCTTCCACCATTTTCCACACTCGTCCCGCATCGGGATAGGTTGGAACACCCTCGAACATTATCGTCGTAGCCCCCATAGCCAGAGGACCGTACACGATGTACGTATGTCCGGTAATCCAGCCCACATCGGCAGTACACCAGTAGGTATCATTTTCCTTGACATCAAATACCCATTCCATCGTCATTTGTGCCCAGAGGATATACCCTGCACTGTTGTGCTGAACCCCTTTTGGTTTTCCCGTAGACCCTGACGTATAAAGCAAGAAAAGCGGATCTTCCGCATCCATGACTTCGGCCTCACATTCGTTTGGCTGGTTTTTGATGCGTTCATTGTAGGAGTAATCGCGCCCCTCTACCCACGTAATATCTTCGCCGTTGCGCTCAACCACCAACACTTTTTGAACAGGTGTATTTCCACTCAATGCCTCATCCACAACGTTCTTGAGCATATAGGGCTTATCTTTGCGAAAGGCACCGTCTGCCGTGATAACAACACGCGCTTGGGCATCTTCGATTCTGTCTTTGAGCGCTTCTGAAGAAAATCCGCCAAATACGATTGAGTGGATGGCGCCGATACGAGCACATGCCAACATCGCATACGCAGATTCTGGAATCATCGGCATATAGATGACGACGCGGTCACCCTTTTTGACACCAAACTCATTTTTGAGAAGATTCGCCAATTTATTGACGTTATAGTAAAGTTCAAGATAGGTGATGATTTGCTTATCGCCACGATCTCCTTCAAAAATGATCGCTGCTTTGTTTTTGCGACTGCTTAAGTGACGGTCGATACACTGGTAGGAAACGTTGAGCTTTCCATTAGTAAACCATTTATAAAAAGGGGCGTCGCTCTCATCGAGAACTGACGTATACGGCTTAAACCAATCGATTTTTTCATTGGCAAATTTCCCCCAGAATCCTTCGTAATCATCCTGTGCCATTTTTTGCAGCTCATGATACTCACCCATACTTTTAATGCGTGCAGTCGCCGCAAACTCAGGGTTTGGTTGAAAAACAGGTTTTTTTACTTCGCTCATTCATAGTCTCCAAAACTAATTTTTGAAGATTGTAGCGAAGCCAAAATCAAACTTTCCTTGAAAAATCAATGTTCATTTGCCCCCTCAGCACCGATACCCGTTTGGCTGCGGATAAACTGTCCCTCGAAAGCTTCATGTTCTTTTAATGCCCGTTGGCTTTTATCGGTAATCGAGAAAAACCATATACTTATGAATGCCATACTCACCGAAAACAATGCCGGATATTTGTACGGGAAAACAGGGTCACTATTGCCCAAAACATCGACCCAAACGGTAGGTCCCAAAATTACCAAAATCATCGCCGTAGAGAGCCCTAACATTCCGCCGACCAATGCTCCGCGCGTCGTAAGGCGTGACCAAAACATAGACAAAAATAAAATAGGAAAATTAGCGCTCGCAGCAATGGCAAACGCCAAACCTACCATAAAAGCAATGTTCTGATCTTCAAAGGTGATGCCCAAATAAATCGCCAAAATCCCAAGGACGATCGTTGCGATTTTGCTCACCTTCATCTCTTTTCTTCCCTCCGAATGCCCACCACAAATGACGCTCGTATAAATATCATGAGAGATAGCCGAAGCACCCGCCAAAGTTAGCCCTGAAACAACTGCCAAAATCGTTGCAAACGCAACCGCAGAGATAAAGCCCAAAAACCAATCACCCCCAACAGCGTGAGAGAGATGAATCGCTGCCATGTTATCGCCGCCTAAAATCGGTTTCCCGCCGTCGATCGCTTGTTTTGCCATATCGAGATAATGAGGATTGCCATAGACCATCACAATCGCACCAAAACCGATAATAAACGTCAAAATATAAAAGTATCCGATAAAACCCGTGGCATAAAAAACCGATTTACGCGCCTCTTTCGCATCCCGTACCGTAAAAAAGCGCATGAGGATATGAGGCAATCCCGCCGTTCCAAACATCAATGCTATGCCTAAAGAAATCGCCGAAACGGGATCGCTAACCAGTGCCCCCGGTGCCATAATCGCCGCGCCTTTAATCTCTACGGCTTTGGTGAATAAGGCTTCAAAATTAAACTGATATTGCGCCATTACGGCAATCGCCATAAACGTAGCGCCAGAAAGGAGCAAAAACGCTTTGACAATTTGCACCCACGTCGTCGCCAACATCCCGCCAAAAGCGACATACAAAATCATGAGGACACCTACGAGTATCACCGCAATCTCATACTCCAAACCAAACAAAAGCTGAATCAGCTTGCCCGCACCTACCATCTGAGCAATCAAATACAAAACAACCGTCCCGATCGAACCAAACGCGGCAAGCGTACGAATCGGAAGCTGTTGCAAACGATACGAGGCGACATCCGCAAAGGTATATTTTCCCAAATTTCGCAACGGTTCTGCTATCAAAAATAAAATAATCGGCCATCCCACCAAAAATCCGATGGAATAAATAAGCCCATCGTATCCTTTGGCATAGACCAATGCCGAAATGCCCAAAAACGACGCCGCAGACATATAATCCCCCGCAATCGCCATACCGTTTTGAAATCCCGTGATCCCGCCACCCGCGGTGTAGAAGTCTTTGGTGTTTTTAGTGCGCTTCGCTGCCCAATAGGTAATGCCCAATGTTGCAACGACAAAAATCAAGAACATACTGATCGCCGACATATTAAGAGGCTGTTTTTCCACCGCACCCCCAAGCGCTTCGCTCGCACATAACCCAACATATCCCGATAGGAAAAAGAGCAGCGCTTTCATGCTTCCTCTTTTGCGTTATCTTTGATTTTTTGGATCAATACATCGAATTCTCCATTGGCTCGCCAAACATAAATCCCTGTCAAAACAAATGCGCTCATAATCACGCCAAGCCCTAGCGGCACTCCGATCGTAGTAATCCATCCTGTCGCCAAAGGCATTCCTAGTAATGCCGGATCGAACGCTATCAAAAGGATAAATCCAAAATAAATAAACAACATTGTAAAACTAAGCTGCCATCCAAAACGGCTGCGCTTGTCTACCAGCAGAGCATAGTTTGGATCGTTTTTAATGTGTTGAACCAGATCGTGTTTCATTTTGCACTTCCTAATACCGAGGAAACCCTCTTAATTTTTTAGCATTATAGCAATCAGTTTCAATGCCCTTAAGAAAAAGCGACTATAATTGCAAAAAATTCCCTCAAGGAGACACACATGTTCGGACGCAAAGAACTCAAAACGTATACACCCACTGCACAAGAGGCCGCAAGCTACCAATGGGCAAAAATGACCACTGAAAAAGGGGTTATGTGGATCAAACTCTATAACGAAGAAACCCCAAATACCGTGGCTAATTTCGCGACGCTGGTTAACGACGGTTATTACAACGGTCTTAATTTCCACCGCGTGATCCCAGGTTTCATGGCTCAAGGCGGTTGTCCTACGGGTACCGGTACGGGTGGTCCGGGATGGGCAATTCCATGTGAAACCGCACTGAACACGCACCGCCACGTCAAAGGCACCCTTTCTATGGCGCACGCGGGACCAAATACAGGTGGAAGCCAGTTTTTTATCTGTTTTGCTGCGACTCCTCACCTCGATGGCGTTCACACGGTTTTCGGCGGAATCGAAGCAGATGATGCAGAATCTATGGCAGTCCTTGACAGCATCGCTATGCGTGATGTTATTGAAAAAGTAGAAATTTTGGCTTCACGCGACTAATTATGCTAGTCCACATCTGCTGCAGTGTTGATTCCCATTTCTTTATGGAAAAGCTGCAACAGGAATACCCCGATGAGAAGCTCGTCGGGTTCTTCTATGATCCCAATATCCATCCTTACAGCGAATACCAACTGCGACTTCTTGACGTAGCGCGCAGCTGTAAAAAACTGGGCATTGACCTCATCGAAGGACCTTATGATTTTGAAGTATGGATGGATGCCGTCCGAGGACTCGAAAAAGAGCCTGAAAAGGGAGGGCGCTGTGAGGTGTGCTTTGACCGCCGTTTTGAAGTAAGCGCGCACAAAGCACTCGAACTTGGCGAAACTTCTATGACCACCACCCTCCTCGTCAGTCCCCAAAAATCCCAAGAGCAGCTCAAAAAATCAGGTGATGCGTTTCACGCTTCACACGGCGTTGAATTCATAGCATTCGATTACCGCAAAAATGGTGGCACCAACGATCAAAGCCGTGTCAGCAAAGAAGAGCGGCTCTATCGCCAAGACTACTGCGGATGTATTTTCGGGCTTACCCTGCAACGCGATCAACAGCATCGCTTGACGGACGAAATGTTTTCGCCTCTCTCCAAACAAATCCTCCCCGCTTCCATCGAAGAACGCCTCGAACTCTATGCCAAACGCATGGATCTCGAAGATGCGAATATCCCTTACAAAATCATACGTGAGCGCTTTTTAAACTATCGACTCATGCGCGCATCGGTAAAAATCAAAGGCAAAATCATTCCCTCTTACCCACTAATCTATTCAACTATCAACCGTACCCGCACCGAAGGGAAAATCGATTTTGAACTTAACGGCCAACATTTTCTCAATCGCGAAGAGATCCGTTTTATCACACTGAAAACCTTTAATGCCCTCACCTCATCAACCTATCTAAATACCCAAGAACTGATGTTTAACACCCTTGATGTTAGCGCCGAGATCGCATTGCGTTTACACCTCACAAAAAGCGTCTTTAACACTTCCGCTATCGTCGTTGTAGATGAAATTCCCACCTCAAAAATCACCCTTCTATTGGAAACAAAAATCTATGAAGACACAAGAGAACAACTTATAATTATCAATTAACCGTTTTTACGCTAAAATTCACGACTTAATTTAACCAAGGCGCTATTGCATATGATGGATGTTATTCAAATACAAAAAATTTTACCTCACCGCTTCCCATTTTTACTGGTTGACCGAGTAACGGAGATTACCCCCAATGAATCTCTTGTCGGATTTAAAAATGTTACCATCGGTGAACAAATTTTCGAAGGGCATTTTCCAGGGCACCCCATCTATCCGGGGGTTATGATTTTGGAAGGAATGGCGCAAGCCGGCGGTATACTCGCATTTCAGAGCATGGACATGACCGAAGAAGAGGCGGCCAAAAAAGTCGTTTATTTCATGAGCATTGACGATGCAAAATTTCGCGCGCCCGTTCGTCCGGGAGATCGTCTCCAATACCGTATGACCGTCATCAAACACAAAGGTTCCATTTGGGTACTGGAGGGTAAGGCCTACGTAGACGACACTCTCGTTGCACAAGCCGAACTCAAAGCCATGATCGTCGATAAGTAGATCGAAATGAGTTTAATTTCTTCTCACGCTATTATTGAAGAAGGCGCCGTCATTGCCAGCGATGTCGAAATCGGAGCATTTTGTTTCATTTCGAGTAAATCCAAAATCGGCAAAGGGACCAAAATTGCTCAGGGTGCTTGCATCTATGGAAACACCACGATTGGCGAATACAATACTATCTTCTCTCATGCTGTTTTAGGCTCCATCCCCCAAGATCTCAAGTATGCGGGTGAAGAAGTCGAATTGATCATCGGGGATCATAACACCATTCGTGAATTTACCCTTTTCAATCCGGGAACTGCTGGTGGCGGTGGAAAAACCGTTGTTGGCTCTCATAATTTATTTATGGGATACGTTCATTTAGGACACGATGTTATCATCGGTGATCACTGCATTTTAGCCAATGCCGCAACCTTGGCCGGACACGTGGAAGTAGGAAACAATGCTGTTATCGGCGGCATGACACCGATTCATCAGTTTGTAAAAATCGGAGACTACGCGATGGTGGCAGGTGCGTCTGCCCTTTCTCAAGACGTACCTCCGTATTGCCTCGCAGAGGGCAATCGCGCAGTTTTAAGAGGATTAAATCTCAACGGTTTGCGTCGTCATATTGAACGTGAAGAGATTGATGCGCTGCGCAGTGCCTATCGTGAACTGTTTGAATCAGGCAAACCATTACAAGAAGTAGCGGCCACCCTTTTGGAGAACGCCGCAAGCGACTGCGTTAAAAATATGTGTACGTTTATCGCCAATACCAAACGGGGTATCCCCTACGAAAGGAGTCAAGCATGATTCACCGCCATTGTAGCTTTTGTGAGGCCGAAGAGAGCGAGCACAACCCACTAATTGCTGGGACAGCTGTTTATATTTGTAAAAATTGTGTCTTTTCTGCGTATAAAATTATGTTCGGAGACAGCGACAGTGCGACATCTGAAGCTTCTGAGACCACTGATTCTGAATTGCTTACACCAAAAGAACTGAACCTCTTTTTGGGACAATACATTATTGGGCAGGAACGTGCACGCAAACTCTTATCCGTAGCCGTGTACAACCACTACAAGCGTATCTTTAAGCGTCACTTGGTAGAGGATGAGACGGAGATTGCCAAGTCCAATGTTCTTCTTATCGGACCAACAGGAAGCGGTAAAACCCTTATGGCACAAACCATTGCACGTGTTTTGAATGTTCCTATTGCCATTGCCGATGCCACCAGTCTCACGGAAGCGGGATACGTAGGGGAAGATGTTGAAAATATCCTCACAAAGCTCTTGCAAGCCGCTGATGGCGATATTGAGCGTGCACAGCAGGGAATCGTCTTTATCGATGAGATTGATAAAATTTCACGTATGAGCGAAAACCGTTCCATTACTCGCGATGTTTCCGGTGAGGGAGTACAGCAGGCACTTCTGAAAATTATTGAAGGGGCAATCGTTAACATCCCTCCTAAGGGTGGACGAAAACACCCGAATCAGGACTTTATCCAAATGGATACGGCAGGGATTCTTTTTATCTGCGGTGGAGCCTTTGACGGTCTTGGTCAAATTTTAGAGCGCAAACGGGGCAATAACATCATGGGCTTTGGTCATGATAAACGTTCTACGACTGAGATAGACGACAGTTTTGAAAATGTTGAGCCGGATGATTTAGTGAGCTATGGACTGATTCCGGAGCTTATCGGACGCTTGCCTATTATTGCATCACTAAACAAAATCAGTGAAGAAGAGATGGTTCGTATCCTCACTGAGCCTAAAAATTCGCTTATTAAGCAATATACCAAACTGTTTGCCATTGATGATGTTGAGCTCTCTTTTGAAAAAGAAGCACTCAAAGCCATCGGGGCCAAAGCGCTGGCCCGCAAAACAGGAGCACGCGGATTACGGGCAATCCTAGAAGAGATTATGGGCGATATTATGTATGAACTTCCCGAATACCCAGGATACGAAGTCCTCATCACCAAAGAAGTGGTCGAAGAGGGGACTAAGCCCGTGTACATCAAAAAAACTACTAAAAAAAGCGCATAGGACACAAGAATGTTATTTAATAAATTTATCGGTATGTTTTCAAATGATCTCTCCATCGACTTGGGGACCGCCAATACGCTCGTCATTGTAAAAGGAAAAGGTATTGTTATCAATGAGCCTTCGGTTGTTGCCGTTAAAACCGAAAAAAATGGCCATCTAAGAGTTCTAGCGGTAGGTCGTGAAGCCAAAGAGATGGTCGGTAAAACACCGGGAAATATCAAGGCGATTCGTCCTATGAAAGACGGGGTTATCGCTGACTTTGATATGACCGAAAAAATGATCCGTAAATTTATCGAAAAAGCACACGGACGCAGCAGTCTTATCAGCCCTCGTATCATTATTTGTATCCCTTACGGTTTGACCCAAGTTGAACGAAAAGCGGTACGTGAATCGGCTATGAGTGCCGGTGCGCGTGAAGTCTATCTTATCGATGAACCAATGGCGGCGGCTATTGGAGCAGGAATCGATATTCGTGAACCAAAAGGGAATATTATCGTTGATATCGGAGGGGGAACTACCGAAATCGGTGTTATCTCTTTGGGCGGATTGGTACTGTGCCGATCTATCCGTGTTGCAGGGGATAAAATCGACCGCGCCATCATGGATTACGTCAAACGTAAATACAATCTTCTTATCGGTGAGCGTATTGCTGAAGACATTAAAATCAACATCGGTACCGCTATGCCCTTGGCGCAAGAGCTTAAAATGATTGTCAACGGCCGTGATCAAGTCGAGGGTCTTTTGACGTCCTTAGAACTTAGCAGCGAAGATGCGCGTGAAGCGATGCGTGACCCTCTCAAAGAGATTCTTGAGGCTGTCCGCGATGTCCTTGAAAACATGCCTCCTGACCTTGCAGGTGATATTGTAAACAACGGTGTTATTTTAACGGGGGGAGGAGCACTGATCCGTCAGCTCGATAAATTCCTCTCAGAAACCATCAAAATTCCTGTTTACGTTGCAGACGAGCCATTGCTGTGTGTTGCCCGCGGAACCGGTCGTGCACTTGAAGAGATAGATCAACTCCACGAACTCTTTGATAATGAATAAACAGCGTTTTACGCTTACACTTTTCTTCGTAGGATGCGTGAGCGGAGCTCTTTATTTCAGCCCGTTTCTTCAAGCCCCGTTCTTAAAACTTTCGCAGATCGTCAAGCTCGCCTATTTAAATCAAATTCAAAGTTTTGATCAGTTCGTAGCCGAGCATCTAAATCAAAAAAATACAATTCTTAAATTGCAGCGTGAGAACCGTTATTATGAACGCAAACTTTTGACGATGCACCAAGTAGCCGATGAATACGGCAATCTGTTGCGCGAACAAAACAGCTCCATTAAAACACTGCCTGCCGTTAGTTTAGTACGCACCATCTCGTATGTCCGCATGGGTGATCCCCATAAACTGTGGCTTGAAATGGACGACTTTAATCCCAAAATGGTTTATGGACTGTTGTATCGTGGGTATACGGCCGGTATTGTCGTCTCTGAGCATAAACGTCCTATGGCCCTGCTCAACGGAGACATCAAAAGTACCTATGCGGTTTCCGTGGGAAGCTCCATGGCACCAGGAATTGTACGCGGGAATAATGAACGCCATCTGATTGTTGATTTTATCCCTACGTGGGTCCCCATTGCTGTTGGGGATGAAGTAGTAACATCGGGATTGGACCAAATATTTCTTGCAGGCTTGCACGTGGGAAAAGTCATCTCGATATCCAAAGCAAGCGGCTATCAAAGCGCCGTGTTAGAACCCTATTTTTACGCCAAAAAACCCACTTATTTTCACATAATCACCAAGGTCAGATAATCCGAGTTTAAGTGCCTTTTCCCTATAATTAGCAAATTTATTGATCACAAGGGACACTAATGCCAAAACGCGACGACATCAAAACCATACTCCTTATCGGATCAGGCCCGATTGTCATCGGTCAGGCGTGCGAATTTGACTACTCTGGAACACAAGCGGTAAAAACGCTCAAAGAGCTGGGCTATCGCGTTGTTTTGATCAACTCCAATCCAGCTACCATTATGACTGATCCTGAATTTGCCGATCGCACCTACATCGAACCCATCAAGCCTGAAATTATTGCCCAAATTATTAAACAAGAAAAAGTTGATGCTGTCCTGCCGACCATGGGTGGCCAAACAGCGCTCAATGCCGCGATGCTGATGCACGAAGCAGGAATGCTTGAGGGTATTGAATTCTTAGGCGCAAGCCCTTCTGCCATTAAGAAAGGGGAAGACCGTCAAGCCTTCAAAGAGTGCATGATCAAGATTGGAATGGACCTTCCGATCTCCCGATACGCCTATAATATGGACGAGGCGCTTAACGCTGCCAACACGATCGGTTTCCCGCTAATCATTCGCGCGTCTTACACCTTGGCGGGCGGAGGAAGCGGTGTTGCGTACAACATCGATGAATTCAAAAGACTCGCGCAACGCGGACTGGACGAGAGCCCGGTTACTGAGATTTTGATCGAAGAATCCCTGCTTGGCTGGAAAGAATACGAGATGGAAGTTATCCGTGACCGTAATGACAACTGTATCATCGTATGTTCCATCGAAAACTTCGACCCCATGGGTGTTCACACAGGAGATTCCATCACCGTAGCGCCTGCTTTGACCCTAACGGACAAAGAATATCAGCGTATGCGGGATGCCTCTTTTGCCATTTTGCGTGAAGTGGGTGTTGATACGGGCGGATCCAATGTACAATTTTCGGTAGATCCTAAAACGGGACGCATGATCGTCATCGAAATGAATCCGAGGGTTTCCCGTTCGTCGGCACTGGCGTCCAAAGCAACCGGTTATCCGATTGCGAAAATCGCGACCATGCTAGCGGTTGGCTTTACGCTTGACGAACTCACCAATGACATTACGGGAACCCCTGCGAGCTTTGAACCGGTTATCGACTATATCGTCACCAAAGTTCCCCGTTTTACGTTTGAAAAATTCCCGGAAGCGGAGTCAACGCTTACAACAAGTATGAAATCGGTCGGTGAAGCAATGGCCATCGGACGCACCTTCAAAGAATCGGTCCAAAAAGCACTCTGTTCTCTCGAAACAGGACTAAGCGGGTTTGACCCGATTGCGGGTGATTTAGAATTTATAAAACATGAAATCCGCCGTCCCAATGCCGAGCGTATCCTCTACGTTGCCCAAGGATTCCGTATGGGTCTTAGCCACAGTGAAATTTTTGAACTCTCCAAAATTGACCCATGGTTCCTGACTCAACTCGAAGAACTAATAGCTCAAGAGTCGTTCATTACCTCAGCCACACTCAAAGATGAAAACCAGCTGCGCCGTCTTAAAACAGAAGGTTTCTCCGATAAAAACATTGCGCGTCTCATTACGCAAAATGGCGGAAGCGCAAAAGAAAACGACGTTTACAATGCGCGCAAGGAGCATAAGATCGCCTTTGAATACAATGAAGTGGATACGTGTGCCGCAGAGTTTGGCGCGCTGACCCCGTATTTGTATTCAACGACCAATATTTCTCGGCTTGGATTGCAAGCACCGCGCAAAAGTGATAAGAAAAAAGTCCTTATCCTCGGTGGTGGACCTAACCGTATCGGTCAGGGGATCGAATTTGACTATTGTTGTGTCCATGCCGCATTCGCGCTCAAAGAGATGGGCATCGAGACAATCATGTACAACTGTAATCCTGAAACCGTCTCCACCGATTACGATACCTCCGATGTCCTTTATTTCGAGCCGATTGACTTCGAGCATGTTCGTGCCGTGGTAGAGGCAGAACAGCCAAACGGTATTATCGTCCACTTTGGCGGTCAGACACCGTTGAAATTAGCGAATGCACTCGAAGAGATGGGTGCCGTCATTGCCGGAACCTCTGCTGCGGTTATTGATTTGGCAGAAAACCGTGAAAAGTTCTCCGCATTTGTCGCCGAAAAAGGGCTTAAACAACCTGAAAACGGCATCGCAATGACCAAAGAGCAAGCGTTTGTGGTTGCCGAGAAATTGGGTTACCCAGTGCTGGTACGTCCTTCTTACGTTCTAGGTGGACGTGCGATGCGCATCGTTTACAATGCAGACGATCTTCGCACCTACATGGAAGTCGCCGTATCCGTAAGCAATGATTCTCCTGTGTTAGTGGATAAATTCCTCGATCAAGCGGTCGAGCTTGACGTTGATGCTATTTGTGACGGAACCGAGGTTTATATTGGTTCTGTTATGCAGCACATTGAAGAAGCCGGTATTCACTCAGGGGACAGTGCTTGTTCACTCCCTCCTGTCGGATTAAGCGATGAACTCAAATACCAAGTAGAACAGCAAACCAAAGTTATCGCATTGGGTCTGGGTGTCATCGGTCTGCTTAACATCCAGTATGCTATTTACAAAAATGAAATTTACATCATCGAAGTCAACCCAAGAGCATCGCGTACGGTACCCTTTGTCTCAAAAGCTACCGGTATGCCATTGGCTAAAATAGCAACACGCGTCATGCTAGGTGACACGTTGCGTAATGCCCTTAAATATTACGACAACTATGACGTAGTCATGGAAGAAGACGGACTATTGAAACCTCGCCTCAAAGGGCACGTAGCGATCAAAGAAGCCGTATTTCCGTTCAATAAACTCTACGGTGCGGATCTGGTTCTCTCGCCTGAGATGAAATCGACGGGTGAAGTGATGGGAATCAGCCAAAACTTCGGGGTAAGTTTCGCAAAAAGCCAGCTCGCAGCAGGAAATAAAATCCCGACATCGGGCATTTGCTTTCTCTCCTTTATTGATGCCGATAAAAAACATGCCATTGAGATTGCTCGCGGATTAACCACACAAGGATTTACCCTTGTAGCCACCGGTGGCACTCAAAAAATCATCGCAGATGCCGGTATCGCGTGTGAAAAAGTACTCAAAATTTCTGAGGGTCGCCCAAGCATCGAAGACATTATGAAAAACGGCGATATCTCTTTGGCCATCAATACCTCCGATAACCAAACTGCCAAAAAAGATGCAGAGCAAATACGCCAAATCGTATTGCGTATGGGCATCCCGTACTTCACAACCCTGAGTGCTGCACGTGCGGCCATCGAAGCTATGGCACAGATGCACGATGATACGTGGATGAAGCCCCAAGCATTGCAAGATTACCTAATCCAATAAGCCGATGCACCTCATTCTTGCGCAAACCGACACTACTGTCGGATTTCTTTCCCAAGACGAATCACGCTTAAATAGCGTTAAAGGGCGCGAAGAGGGGAAACCCTATTTAAAAGTCTTTGCCTCTTTCAAAGTTTTACAAGAGCACACCCGTATCCCCCTAAAATATCGCACATGGTTTCGTCATGCGCGCAAGACAACCTTTGTCATCAAAAATCAAGCCTTCCGTTATGTAGGCAAAGAGCCGCATAGCTCATTAATCACGAAATACGGGTGGCTCTACTCGACTTCCGCCAACGAAAGCGGGAAACACTTTGATCGCCGTTTTTGTGAAGAGAACAGCGATCTCATCATAGAAGATGCGCAGGGTTTTCATGAGTGCACCCCCTCAAAAATATTTAAACTCACTTCCACCCAATACCAACAACTACGATAGGAGAATTACCATGAAACACAGTATCAGTGCCAAACACGTCATGATGGGGACAGCAGGATTAGCCGTCTTAAGTGCCCTCAGCGGATGCCAAAGTTCCCAAGAAGAAAATCAAAACGCTGAAGCACCTAATAAATTCTTGGTCGTAGAACAGCAGCCAAACGGTAAATACGTGGTTATCGAAGAGATGCCAACAACCGGTCCTAGCCGTGCCATTATCCATGAAACCGATGAAAACGGAACGGTGCATGAACGTGTCATGAGCGAAGCTGAACTCAAAGCAATGGCGGATCAAGAGTACAAAAAAATGCAGGAAGGCAAATCTGAGCTCAACTCAGAGCCAAAAAGTGAGGGGATGGGACTAGGAGGAACCATTCTCGCCGCAGCAGGTGGTGCATTGCTGGGTAATATGATCGGTAATGCCCTCATGAACAACTCCAACTTCCGTAAAAATCAGGATGCTTCCAATAGATCTGCTTATCATCGCTCCGCCAATCAAAGCGGTAGTAAAGCCTCTTCGGCAAGTTCCAAAAAAAGCTTTTTTGGAAGCTCTGGATCACGAAGCAGCGGTTCATCCAGCAGCTTCGGAGGCTGATAATGATAACGCTACAAAAAATACAACCCATCAACGACAGCGTGCTCGAAACTATTGGCTTTCACTGGCATACCGATAGCGATCAAAGCAAATACGTAGCGGATGAACTCGTTATCGTAACCGATCAAGAGGCAGAGGCGTATTATGAGGCCGTTAACGAGTTGTATGACATGTACGCCACCGCGGCGCAACACGTTATTGACAACAATCTCTTTTTTGAGCTTGGCATTCCATTCAACCTTATCGAATTGATTAAAAAAAGTTGGGAAAATGATGTCCATTGGCATCTCTATGGCCGATTTGACCTCGCGGGCGGAATTGACGGCAAACCAATCAAGCTTATCGAGTTCAATGCCGATACCCCAACTTCGCTATTCGAAACCGCTATTTTGCAATGGGCCATCCTTAAGCACAACAAGATGGATGAAGAACGTCAATTTAACAACATATACGAAGCAATCAGTGATAACTTTCGCCGTCTTGTTACCCTCTTTGACGATACCGAAACCTTCGACGAGCACTATGATGGATGGAAAATCCTGTTCAGTTCCATCAACGATAACGTCGAAGAAGAGCAAACCGTACGATTACTCCAACAAATGGCGATTGATACGGGATTTGAAACAGGGTTTGAATCTATGGGTGGTGTAAAATTCGACGATGAGGGAATCTATGACAGCGATGATAATGCTTATGAATACTGGTTTAAACTTTTCCCGTGGGAAGACATTGCCATTGACGAACCCGAACTCGCTGTTTTATTGAACTCCATTGTCAATAATCAAAAAGCAATTATTCTGAACCCTGCGTATACGCTGTTGTTTCAATCCAAAGGGATGCTCAAAATACTTTGCGACCTCTTCCCTGATTCTCCCTACTTACTCAGAACCTCATTTGAACCGTTGCAAGGGATCGCCTTTGTCGAAAAACGGGTGTTTGGGCGTGAAGGGGCAAACATACGCATCCTAGATGCTTCAGGCAATACCATCGAAGAAAATGACGGACCGTACGGAAATTTCAAAGCCATCTATCAAGAGTATGTTGAACTGCCAAAAGATGCTGAGGGGAACAGCTATCAAGCCGGTGTTTTCTTTGCCTACGAAGCGTGCGGATTAGGATTTAGACGCGGCAGTAAAATCCTCAATAATATGTCCAAGTTTGTAGGGCATGTACTGCGATAACCGTCTGTATCTGTCAAAATGTCACATTGGATGATGTTGTCGATTTTAAAACAGTGGTAAGTTTGGGACTGTTCAAAATTCTGTGTCAGCATCTAGTAGTTCCTAAAATTAAACCATAAGTTTAAAGCTTTTTTAAATAGTCTATCGCAATTCTCTTTGCTTCAGCACCGCTGGCTCCATTGCCTTTAATATTAAAAGCAAAAACTTTTGTAGCATGATTTAGTTCAATAAATCCAACAAACCATCCAATCCCGCCGCAACTACCTGTCTTACCTGCGAGGGTATAGTTTTGTTTTTTTTCAAGGGTCATGATATCTTTGAGAATTGATACGGTAGGGCTGGTAAATGGCAACTGGTTACGCATCAAACTGGCTAAAAAATCGATTTGTTCATTTGCTGAGATTTTCAAACTGCCATTACTTAGCCAGAACTCGGTGATTGAATTCGACATATCAGCATTTCCATAATTAACCTGTTTTAATGCCTGCTGCATTCGTGTTTTGCCGATACGTCGCGCCATCTCTTGATAAAACCAGACTGCCGATACACTGATAGCCGATCGCATTGAATGGTCCTTATTCCATACCGTATATTCCCGCACTGTTCCATCCCATGGAAGTATTTCGTTTTCATCTTGAATTGCTTTACTGTCGAGAGCGATCATAGTGTTTAAAATTTTATACGTTGAGCATGGACTTAGGCGTTCATTTGCACGGCTACCAAATATTATTCGCTCAGAACTATTGAGATCAAGTATGATACCTGTACCATTAAATTTTCCAAAGTCAGGTTCGGAAGCAAAAAGGAAGCCTGTAACAGTAAAGAAGAAGGCTAATTTAAACACTTTAACCCTTTTTAATTGTCTTATTTGTTTTGTTCAATTGAGAATTGAGACGATGATCAGCACGGAGTTATCTCACCTCTTTTTGATTCAGCCGCGCTTGCAAAGTATTGGAAATATTCATCAGCGAAAAAGTGACGATAAAGATCATTAACCCCGGGAAAAAGCTCACCCACCATGCAATATCAATCACCTCTTTGCCGGTACTGAGAATACTCCCCCAGCTCATCTGCGGAGCAACGATTCCAAGCCCTAGGAAGGAAAGCCCTGATTCCGCTAAAATCGCGCCACCAACACCAAATGTAAAGCTCACCAATACGATTGGGGCAAGCAGCGGGGCATAATATTTGAAGATGATCTTGAGTGGATGAACGTGCGCAATGTGCAAAATACGGATAAACGGCTTGGAAGCAATCGCAAAACTCTCCGATCGGATCAAACGGGCTGTCCCCATCCATCCCGTGATTGAAATAATGACAATCAATACCCAAACCGATGCATTAACATAACTTACGAGCGTAAGCAATAAAAAGAGGGTTGGAAACGTTAAAAAAAGATCCACAACGACGATAAAAAGCTTATCAAAACCGCCTCTTAACAATGCTGCGCTTACACCATACAAAAGACCAATAAAGGTAGATAGCAAGGCACTCACAAATCCGATAATTAGTGAAACTTTTCCCCCATCTATCAAACGGGCAAGCAAATCACGTCCCAATCTGTCGGTACCCAGCCAATGCTCCCATGAAGGGGAGAGCAAAATACTATTTTTATCAAGATAAGAGGGATCCAAGGGATGAAAATAAGTGCCAAAAAAAGAGAAGAGCATGACACCCAAAAGCAAGATGACACTAAAATAAAACATTAAGCCTTTAAACCCAATAGAGTGGTCATCATCTGATCAATGGTTGTAATCACTTTTGCAGCCGCACCGTAAGAGGTCTGATAACGGATAAGATTAGCCATCTCTTCATCGATACTAACTTTACTGATCGAGTCATGCTCTTGCTTGACTGCATTGAACTGAGCCGTAATCGTGTCATTGGAAGCAATAATGGCATTGGTCCGTGTACCGACTCGCGTAACTGCTAAGTCAAAATAGCCATACATTGTGGCAGATGTTGACTTGTTATAGCCCTCATTGAAATCAAAAGAAGAAAATTGCAACTGTACCATATCCAGCGCCGTTTGATTATCACCTGCCGATGGAGCTTTAAACGCACGAATAGCGGATGCATTACTTTTCAAAGGTGCGCTTAATTCCATAGTTTTAGCACTGTTACCATCAAAAAAGCGGTTAACACCTGTCACCCCTGCAAAATTTGTCCCGTGGTCCTCAATCGCAAAAGTAAATCCTGCAGACGCATAATTGCCTTTCATAGAAAGGGTGAAGATGTTA
>JAUPLR010000098.1 GCA_030836825.1 Campylobacterota bacterium | reverse complement strand
GCCGGTAATAAGGCTTTTATCGTTAACCGTGTAGGGGATTATGGTTTTTTAAGCGCCCTGATGCTTCTTTTTCTTTCAATTCCTCTGGGAAATTTTAGTTTTGACCACATATTTTTTAGCCTCTGGCTTATAGACCCTCATAGGCTTGCTCTGATTGCTTTTTTACTCTTTGTCGGAGCCATGGGAAAATCAGCTCAGATTCCGCTGTTTGTATGGCTTCCCGATGCGATGGCAGGACCTACTCCTGTTTCCGCCCTCATCCACGCCGCTACGATGGTAACGGCTGGGGTGTATATGGTGGCACGATTTGCACCTTTGTATAATATGACCCCTGATATTTTGCTTCTCATCGCCTATGTCGGAGCGTTCAGCGCCCTCTTTGCGGCGATAATCGCCACAAGACAATATGACATTAAAAAAATTCTTGCCTACTCTACAATGAGTCAACTGGGATTTATGTTTATGGCACTTGGGGTCGGAGCGTACTCTACGGCGCTTTTTCACATGTTTACCCATGCCTTTTTCAAAGCTCTTTTGTTTATGGCCGCGGGTGCCATTATTGTCGCTTATCACCATAAACAAGACATTAGAGAACTTTCGGGAATCCGAGAGTCTGGACTCTTTGTTATGATGCTCATTGCGACACTCACCATAACCGCTATCCCTCCATTTGCGGCTTTTATTTCCAAAGATGCCATTATGAGCGCTTTATACGCGCGTCATATCGAAATCTTTGCGATTGCCTTTGCGACATCGCTTTTAACCGCCTTTTATATGTTTCGAATGTTCTTTGTCCTCTTTTTTAGCAAAAGGGAACAAAGAGGACGGCCGACGAGTAAATCTATGCTGTATCCGATGGCGCTTTTAACCGTGCTTTGCCTCTTTGCGGGTCCGCTCAATATGCCTGAAATATTTTCCGGAGATTTGGGTGTTTCGCATTGGCTCCATCTCGCAGACCAGAGATTTTTTGTTCCCCATACGCAGGAGATACTTTTGATGAGCCTTAACACCCTCTTTACCCTTGCCGTTATTGTTTATACCTATAAAAAATACGCCTATACGGACGCCATAGTGTTAGAAAAGAGGGATGGGATGATTGCGAATAAATTTTACATTGATGCGTTTTATGCCAAAACAGTGGTGACCGTTTTAGAAAAATTGTCGTATTTTTTTGACAAAAAAATCAGCCAGTTGCTTATAGACGGTACCATCAATTCCATGGCAGTTGCGTATTTAAAAATTGGAAATCTTTTTGCCCGCGCAGAGAATGGAAACGTCCGGTTTTATGCTCTGTATATGCTGATCGGGCTTGTGTCCGGTTTCGTTTATTTATACTGGTCCCTAAGGTCTTCTTTATGAGTCTGTTGATTTTCCTACCTTTTATTACCGCTCTATTTTTGTTTGTCGTTAAAATGCCCATAAATGCAGTGAAAAGTGTTTACATGGTCTCAACGCTGTGCGTTGCTTCAATGGCAATTTATTTTTACGTACAGTTTGATCCAAGTGCTTCCATGCAGTTTATCGAGAAGCATAGCTGGATATCCCAATACGGTATCCATTACTCGATCGGCGTTGATGGGGTTTCTCTTGGCATCGTGATGATGAATGCCCTTTTAATGCCTCTAATAGCACTCGGGCTTTACAAACAAAGGGACAAAAAGGGGTACTGGATTCATCTTCTTTTTGTTCAGGGCGGAATAATGGGCGCGGTTTTATCGCTGGACTTAATGCTCTTCTATCTCTTTTGGGAGATTATGCTTCTGCCGATATTTTTTATGATCGGTCTTTACGGCTATGGTAAAAACAGCTTTGTTGCCATTAAATTTAATATTTATACCATTTTTGGCTCGCTTCTGATGCTCGTTGCGATTTTATACCTCGCGGTTTCGTACAAAGAACAGTTTGGTTTTTATTCCTTTGCGCTGGATGATCTTAAAAATCTCAAACTCACTACGATTGAATCCCTTTTGGTGTTTAGCGGTTTCATGGTGGCTTTTGCCATCAAAATCCCCATCTTTCCTTTTCATACATGGCTTAGTGATACCTACCGAAGTGCTCCTACTGGGATCGTAATCGTTATGTCGTCCTTGATGGCGAAGCTCGGTGCGTATGCGATATGGAGAGTTTTATTTACCCTTTTCGATGAAACCTCGCATCAGCTTGCCCCCTATTTTATCGGAATTGGACTTTTTGGGCTTATCTTTTTTGGAATCTCTGCTATGAATCAGACCCACCTAAAAAGGATGTTTGCGCTCTCCTCCGCTTCTCATCTCTCCCTTATCGTGGTGGGATTTTTCATCTATGACATTTATGGGCTTGTCGGTTCTTCGTATCTTATAATCTCCCATGCCCTCTCTTCTGCGGCGCTGTTTTTAATGCTGGCGATGATGTATGAGCGCGTTCAAACGTACACGATTGACACTCTTGGAGGGATTGCGAAAGAGGCCCCTAGGTTCGCCCTCTTTTTTGCTTTTTTTGCCCTTAGCATTGTGGGCGTGCCCCTTACCTCTGGATTCGTAGCCGAAGTGCTCATTATTTTGGGTGCATTTGAGTACAACATTTACGTAGGGTTTTTAGCGGCAACCAGTGTTTTGATTGCTATGCTTTTTATGTTTAAAATGATCAGCGCCGTTTTATATGGGGACACCAATGAGCGCACCAAAAATTTTCAAGACTTGAGAGTTCATGAGCTTATGGCTCTTATTCCTTTAGCCCTGTTAATTTTAGCGATGGGGATTTTTCCAAACTATTTTATAAAAAACATTGAGCCAACCGCAAAAGCCTTTGCATCCAACAAAGAGGTTACCCGTTATGAGTAATGAATTTATTGCACTGGCTGTTCCCGCAATTTTGCTCTTTAGCGCTCTCTTCATCCTGCTCTTTGGATTTAGTGTTCACTATACCAAAAACAGAGGTTACTTTATTACGCTTTGGACTCTTTTTATCGCTTTTTTGATCTCTGCAAACGGGGTTGGAGAGACGTTTACTCTTCCGATTTTGCCTCATATATTCAACTCAATGGCCGTTTACGATGCTTTTAGCGCGACCTTTATTTCTCTTTTCTTACTCGGCGGTTTTTTGACGCTGGCGATCGCAAAATCATTTGTCGACCATACCGACTTTTTCACCCATGAATCTTTTGTTCTCCTCTTATTTTCTCTTTTTGGCATGGTGATTTTAACGATGGCCAATGAGCTTTTGACCGCTTTTATTGCCCTTGAAATCGCTTCAATGTCGGTTTATATCTTGGTGGGACTTAACCGAAATTCGTTGAGAGCGTCTGAGGCTTTTTTCAAGTATCTGTTGCTGGGTTCTTTCGCGGCCTCTTTTTATTTGCTGGGAATGGTACTCATTTACGCGTCCGTAAAAAGTACCAATCTTGCCGTTATTGCGCACTACATTTTGAGCACAAATTTAGAGGCGCAACTCTTAGTCATTGCCGGCAGTATGCTTATTATGATAACCATTATGTTTAAGATTGCCGCTGTCCCGTTTGGTGCATGGGTGCTAGACGTATACGAGGGGGCTTCCTTTCCGATTACGGCCTACATGGCAGGGGTCTTTAAAGTCGCGATTTTTGCTTTTATTTTGAGACTATTTTTACAAAATTTCATCGCCTATGAAGCACTCTATGACCCTCTCGTCATAGGCGGGGCAATGGTTACTTTGATCGCAGGCTCATTTTTGGCGGTAACACAAAACAGTGTAAAAAAGATGCTGGCAGCGTCTTCCGTAGTACACAGCGGCTATTTGCTGATTGCTTTTGTTTCCATAGGGGAAGCAACCTACAGTGCGACAAGCGCAATCATTTTTTATCTTTTCGCCTATTTTCTAAGCGCGATAGGTGCTTTTGGAGTTTTAAGTTATATCAGTAAAGGAAGCGATAAACCAATAAGTTATGATGACTTAAACGGACTTGCGAAAAGCAGACCGATTATTGCGGCATCCTTTACCCTCTTCATTCTTTCTTTGGCCGGTTTTCCATCGACAATTGGATTTATCGCAAAATTTTATATTTTTACCTCTGCCATCGAGGCCGGCTACACAATACTTGCCTTTTTCGGCGCATTAGCAGCGTGTGTCTCGATATATTATTATTTCAAAGTGATTGCGCATCTTTATTTCAAAGAGAGCGGTTCTGTTAAATCCGACAATGGGGAACAGTTTTCTTTGATTTTTATCGTTGTTTCTGCTATTGTCGTTTTATGGGGCGGAGTTGGCACCTCATTGCTTTATGATCTTCCTGGGATTAATGCACTCAATGAGTTGAGCAGATACGCTATTGGCTCATTGGGCTTATAGAATGGATAAAAAAGGAACCTTGCAATGAGTTTAAAAAATCTATACATTGCTTCGTTGGAGGCCAATGCGGGATCTTTAATCGTTTCGATGGGAATTGCGGAACTTCTCAAGAGCCGTGTTGATAAACTTGCTTTTTTTAAACCTATTATTACGGTTGCTTCGATTACGGATAACGACATAGATTTTATGCGTCAACACTTCAATCTGGATCAAGAAGTTGACCATTGCTATGGTCTGGAACTCAATGAAGTAGAAGCGCTGCTTTCTACGGGACAGGAAAATACGATTATCGAGCGTTTGCTTGAGCAGTATCACGAATTGGAGTCGCGGTATGATTTTATATTGATACAAGGGCTGGATCAGGCTTCGTTTGCGCAAACGCTCTCCTATAATTTCAATCATATCATCGCCAAAAATCTGCAAGCCCCCTACATCAGTGTCATCAGCGGGAAGGACAAGCCCTATGAGCACCTTTATCATGAGATTCGTTTGGAAAAAGTTTCTCTGAAAAACGAGAGCGTGGAACATATCTCTGTTTTTGTCAATCGTCTGGATGAAAAAAATTATCACACTTTTATACGTGATTATCAAGATCAGGCGGTTCCCACATTTTTCATGCACGAAATTGATGAATTGAATCGTTTGAGTGTAGGGGAAGTGAAACATTCTTTAGGATGCCAACAACTATTTGGAGAGCAAAAAGAGCTGGATCGTATCATACGGCGTCCGAAAATTTTAGCTATGAACGTTGAACACGTTTTAACCCGCATTGAAGAAGGTGATTTGATCATCGTTCCGGGGGATCGACTCGATGTTATATTAACCGTGTTGTATGCAAATTACGCAAAAGATTTTCCTTCAGTAGCGGGAATCGTGCTAACCGGAGCCCTGACTCCCTCTGAAATTTTCTTAAAACTCATTCGTGGTATTGATACGTTAAGCATCCCTATTTTAGGTATCGATAGCGATACGTATAGCACGACCGTACACATCGATGGTATATCCCCTGCTCTTCGCCCAAAACAGGATCGTAAAATTGCCCTTGCTATGGGTGAATTCATGAATGCTATCGATGGCGAAATCCTGCAAGAACGTATACGTACGGCTCACAGTGACATAACGACACCTGCTATGTTTGAATACAGCCTTTTTCAGCGCGCTCGCCAGATACGTAAACGGATTGTCCTCCCAGAAAGCGGCGATGAACGAATTTTACGTGCAGCCGAAATTTTATTGCGTCGGGATGTTGTCGATCTTATTTTGTTAGGCGATGAAGCAACCATCTTGCATCAAGCCCGTACGTTAGGTCTTGATATATCCAAAGCCACTGTGATCGATCCCAATCGATCACCCCTGATGCAGCGTTACACGGAAGAGTTCTTCGCACTGCGTCACCATAAGGGGCTTAGCAGGAACACGGCGGTTGATGCCATGACCCGCCGTACCTATTTTGCGACGATGATGGTCCACAATGGCGATGCTGATGGCATGGTCTCCGGTGCTACGCATACTACGCAAGACACCATTCTCCCTGCTTTGCAGATTATTAAAACCAGCCCAGACATCTCTTTGGTGTCGAGTCTCTTTTTTATGTGTATGGATACAAAAGTCCTCGTTTATGCGGATTGTGCGGTTAATCAAGACCCTACGGCATCCCAACTGGCCCAAATCGCCATTGCATCCGCGCAAAGCGCCGGCTTCTTTGGTATCGAACCCCGTATCGCGATGCTCTCCTATTCGACAGGAAGTTCAGGCAAAGGGGATGATGTTGAAAAAGTACGTATGGCAACGGAAATCGTAAAAGAACGCCATCCTGAAATTCTCATAGAGGGTCCCATCCAGTATGACGCGGCAATCGATCCTGATGTCGCACGCCTAAAATTACCAAACAGCAAGGTGGCAGGACAAGCGACGGTCTTCATTTTTCCAGATCTTAACACAGGCAATAACACCTATAAAGCCGTACAGCGTTCATCAGGCGCGGTTGCTATCGGTCCCATTTTACAAGGACTAAAAAAACCGGTCAATGATCTCAGTCGAGGTTGCGAAATACCGGATATTGTTAATACCATACTCATCACGGCGATACAAGCGCAAGGTGAGGATTTATGAGTATTTTAGTCATTAATGCAGGCAGCTCTTCGATCAAATACAGTTTGTACGATGCCAATACCCTAACCGTGATTGACCACGGGATCATTGAAGAGATTTCAAACCATCATGAGGGGTTTGAAGTCATGAAACAACAGCTCCAAGCACATAAGGTTGACATTGCCCACGTCACTGCTTTTGGACATAGAATAGTCCATGGTGGAGAGCGTTTTACTCTACCAACGCTCATCGATGATAGCGTAATTGAGGAGATAAAAGAGCTTACTTCACTAGCCCCTCTTCATAATCTGGCAAATCTTGAAGGATTCTATGCCGCGCGCAGTATTGCCCCAAATGCTGTTCATATAGCTGTATTTGACACCGCTTTTCATCATACTATGCCGGACTATGCGTACCGCTATGCCCTCCCCAATCGATTGTATGAAACCCATCGTATACGACGTTACGGTTTTCACGGTACGTCTCATTCGTATGTCAGCGCCCAAGCAGCCCTTTTACTCAACAAACCGTTAAACCAACTCAATCTTATCACTTTGCATATCGGAAATGGGGTCAGTGCCTGCGCCATAGAGAAGGGGAAAAGCATCGACACCTCCATGGGCATGACTCCCTTAGAGGGGTTAATGATGGGAACTCGCAGCGGCAGTATCGATCCGGGGATTATCACGTATCTGGCCAATAAAGAAAATATGAGCATGGGTGAGATTGATACGCTTCTGAATAAACAAAGCGGACTGCTGGGAATCGCCGGAACGAATGATATGCGTACCCTGATTGATTCTGCCCAAGCAAAGGACAGTAACGCACAATTGGCCATTGAAATGTTTACCTATCGATTAAAAAAACAGCTTGGGGCGTATATGGCAACCATGTCTCACGTAGATGGGATTGTTTTCACGGGGGGTATTGGTGAGCATTCTGCACCTATTAGAACCCTTATTTGTGCAGAGCTGGAACATTTAGGGATAAAAATGGATGAAGCCAAAAACACCCTTCATCACTCACACATTGATCATGACGAGAGTTCTGTTAAACTGCTGATCATTCCTGCAAATGAAGAGTTGCACATTGCATTGCAGGTAAAAGAGATACTAGGTTAAATACGATCTATCGGTTTTTAGTGGTTATACATCTTCAGATAGTACTCATTGGCCATACGACCTGAATCAAATGCAGGAATCACATCAGACATCGCTGTTTTCATCATTTGTGTCCACTGCTCAGGTTTATTATAATACATAGGGATAATATCATTTTCCAATATGTCCATCAAATTCTTGTTATCATCGTGATCTTGCTCTTCCAAGGATTTAGTACGATCGGCTACGGGAATTGTAAATGCGTTTATCCCATGTTTAGCAAACTCAGGATGCCATCCGTCATCCGTTGAAAAATGAATGGTACCATTCATGCTCGCCGCCATTCCACTCGTACCACTTGCTTCTCTCGACACTCGCGGGGTGTTAAGCCATACATCAGACCCTTTTTTAAGAATTCGTGATAAATCAAGTTCATATCCAACCAACACCGCCATATTTTTTAGGCTATTGCTGATGTGAATCAATTCATTAAAGGTATTGATTGCATTTGTATCAAACGGATAGGGTTTTCCTGCCCAAATAACTTGTATGGGGTGCTCTTTGCGTTCGAGAAGTTTTTTAAAACGTTCAAAATCACGCTTTAAAAGTCCAGGACGCTTATACTCGGCAAAACGTCGTGCCCATACAATCGTCAGGATATCAGGATCAAACATCTTGCCTGTCTGATCGGCAACTGCATTAAAAAGTATACGTTTCAGATGTTTTTTACGTCCGGTAAGTGCATAATTTTCATCTTCATCCAACGCAGACATCATCCCTCTATCTGTCCAAAAACGGCGATTTTGTGCATTTGTAATATAAATAATTTCACAGCGCCCTTCACACTCAGCCCACATACGATTGGCTACTTCACCATGAAATTTGGATACCGCATTGGTGATCTTAGCTGAACGCAAAGCACCCACCGTAAGATTAAAAGTATCATCCGTTTGCCGCATAATGGTACGTACCGTATCAATATCCAAACCATTAAAAAAGCCAAATCTATGCAACTTTTCAAAACTGTGCTGCTCGTTTCCCGCATCTTCTGGTGTGTGGGTTGTGAAAACAATATGGCGTTTTAACACGTCCATGTCTTTGAATTTTGAATACAGTTCATAGACCAATGGCAATGCATGCCCTTCGTTCATGTGATAAACATCAATCTTCTGCTTCAACGCGTCTAACACTTTTACCCCACCTATTCCTAGAACAATTTCTTGTGAAATACGGGTCTCTTCATTTGAATCATAAAGTTTATGCGTAATGGTACGCGCAAGAAAATCATTTTCAGGAATATCCGTTGACAATAAAATCAAAGGTGCAGAATTAAAAACATGCGGAGGAAGATAATATGCTTTAATATGAACATCTTGTGAATAAATATTCACCGTTGCCTGAACGCCAAGATCTTCCAAAAAATAGTAGTGCTTGTGTATAAATTCTGCTTTAAAATTCCGATCTTCATGGCGCGTTTGGTCATAGTAACCATAGCTCCACAATATCCCCACTCCAACAACATTTTGTCGAAGGTCATACACGCTTCTCATATGGGAACCTGCTAAAAAGCCCAATCCTCCTGAGTATATTTTCAATGCCTGATGGATTGCAAACTCCATACAAAAGTACGCAACGCTGGTAGTGTATTTTGGGTTTAATTCATAATCATGTAATATCATCTTTTCTCCATCAAATGCTTCATCGTTATTTATTATTGTACCTGTTTTGGCTTCATTAATCTTTTAGAAGAGGCTTGATCGATTGAGAAGGAACTCTTTTAAGATAAAGGACGCCAAGAGGAGGCAAGGTAAGGGTTAGCGAATAATCGCGCCCATGCATCTGCTCTTTTTGGGCCGTTATCGGTCCAATATTGCCGATATTCCATCCCTCGTAGTACCTCGATTGTGAATTAAAAATCTCCGTATATTCACCCTCATAAGGGACACCGACCCGATAGGATGACCGTGTTTCATCCGAAAAGTTGCACAGTACGATAATCGCTTCATCTGAAGTATCACTTTTTCGGACAAAGCTGATGCAATTGTGACGGTAATCTCCATCATCAATCCATTCAAAGCCCTCTCTCTTCTCATCATACTGGTGCAAGGCACGTTGGGATCGGTACAGATGGTTCAAATCACAGACCATTTTTTGCAATCCGCAATGCAGCGGCATCTCCAGTAAATGCCAATCAAGACTACGCTCAAAATTCCATTCCGCAAACTGTCCAATCTCTCCCCCCATGAAAAGAAGTTTTTTACCTGGATGCGCCATCATATAGGCGTATAAAGAGCGAAGGTGGGCGAATTTCTGCTTATTGTCACCGGGCATCTTATTGATGAGGGAGCCTTTCATGTGAACCACTTCATCATGACTCAGCGGTAACATAAAGTTTTCATCAAACCCATACCACATACTAAATGTCAGTTGCTGATGGTGATGCTGTCTGTAAATCGGGTCATAACTCAGATATTTGAGAGAGTCATGCATCCAACCCATATTCCATTTAAACCCGAATCCAAGACCGCCAACGCTGGTGGGACGTGTAACCATTGGCCACGCCGTCGACTCTTCGGCGATCATCATAATATCGGAGAATTCACCGTAAACACGCTCGTTGAGCTTCTGTAAAAAGGCTACCGCCTCCAAATTTCCATCACCCCCATGGATATTGGGAATCCACTCACCCTCTTTTCGGGCATAATTGAGATAAAGCATCGACGCTACCGCATCGACGCGGATACCGTCGATGTGGTATTTGTCTAGCCAAAACATCGCAGAGCTTATTAGAAAAGACTGCACTTCACTGCGGCCATAATTAAAAATAATACTGCCCCATTCAGGATGATATCCCTGACGCGGATCCTCATGCTCGTACAGTGCCGTCCCGTCAAAGTTAATCAAGCCGTGCATATCAACCGCAAAGTGTGAAGGAACCCAGTCCATGATCACTCCAATGCCGTTTTGATGGAGCATATCAATCAAATACATCAAATCCTGAGGTTCACCAAAACGTGCCGTCGCGGCAAAATAGCCTACTGCCTGATAGCCCCATGACCCAAAGAACGGATACTCGGTCAATGGCATAAACTCAACATGGGTGTAGTTCATACGCTTCACGTAATCAACCAGTTCAACGGCTAATTCCCGATAGCTAAGATAACGATCTTCTTCTACTTTTTTCCGCCAAGAACCAAGATGAATTTCATAAACGCTGATTGGGGCTTCATGCCCATTATGGAGATGACGTTCGTTCATCCATTCATTATCCCCCCAACCGTATCCCTCCAAACTCCAAACGCGTGATGCCGATTTAGAGGGTTTTTCGCTGTAAAAAGCAAAAGGGTCGCTTTTATCATGGACGATGTTATGAAATTTAGAGACGATACGATATTTGTAGGTCAATCCCTGTTCTACCCCTGCAATAAAACCTTCCCAAATGCCGGAATCATCTTCCCTCAGTCGAAGGGGATGCGCATCGGCGCGGTAATGATTAAAATCGCCGCACACGCTGACGCTTTGTGCATTGGGTGCCCATACGGCAAAATAAAACCCCTCTCTTCCCTCATGCGTCATCTTATGTGAACCAAGCTTCTCATACAGTTTTGTATGGTTTCCCTGTTTAAAAAGATAAATATCCAGTTCGCTTAAACGTGAAATCTCATAATTTAGTGCATGCGTCATTCTTGCTCCCGGTGTCGATGGCTGTATCGGCCATTCATAATCGTTTGATAAAGGGCAACATACCTCTTGGCGGCCACTTCCCAATCAAAACGCTGTTTCATCCCATTTTGGCGGAGTTGATCAAATCCGCCTTTATCATGATACCACGTATCGACAGCCCATTTTACTGTCCCACTTAGTGCTTCAGGGGTTGCATCGTAAAACTTGAAACCCGTACCGCTGCGATGCTCGCTCGAATAATTCTCAACAGTATCCTCCAATCCTCCGGTCGCACGTACAATGGGGATGGTACCGTAGGCCAAACTGTAAATCTGATTTAATCCGCACGGTTCAAAGAGTGAGGGCATCAAGAAAAGATCAGAGCCTGCTTCGATTTGGTGAGCCAAATCATCCCGATAGCCGATGTAACAGCTGAATTTCTCCGGATATTTACCGGCAATATCACTAAAAAATGACTCCGCCCATTTTTCTCCCATACCAAGCAACACAATTTGTATGTCCATGTGCATTAAATGCCCTAGTGCAGCGTGTAGCAGTCCAATCCCTTTTTGTTCTACCAATCTGCCGACAAATCCTATAATCGGAACATCGCAACGATTTGGAAGATTAAACGTTCGTTGCAAAGCCCTCTTACACTCTTGCTTACCGGATAAATCATTCAGGTCGTAAGTTTTGGCGATATAGGGATCTGAGGATGGATTCCATTCATCGTAATCAACGCCATTGAGTATACCTGATAATTTATAGCCGTAGCTATTGATTAGCCCCTCTAGCCCCCAACCAAACTCCCATGTACGGATCTCGTCGGCATATTTTTGACTGACGGTGCATACAGCATCCGCATGCACGATTCCCCCTTTTAGGAAGTTAATACCATCATACTCTTCAAGCTCATCTTCATTAAAATGTTCCCACCCAACGTCTAAAATAGACATGGCCCCCTTGTCAAACCTTCCCTGATGCTGCAGGTTATGGATACATAAAAGCGAACCGGTATAAGCAAAATCTGGATCATAGGCATAGTGGGTATTAAGCATCAGGGGGATGGTGGCGGTATGCCAGTCATTTGCATGAATGACATCGGGGTGAAAGTGAAGTTTTTTTGCCAACTGCATTACCGCGCGTGAGAAAAAGATAAAACGGTTGTCATTGTCGATAAAACTAAACCCATTCTCCTCATAAAGCCCTTTTCGCCCAAAAAAGCCTTCATGATCAATAAAATAAATAGGTACGTCACACTCTGGAAGTGTCCCCTCGTAAACGCAAGCCCATTCTTCCCCCATAATACCCATAGGGACGCCCAATGCGCCCTCTAAAGACGTGAGGGCATATTTCTCTTTATCAACAACGTAATATCTCGGCATAACGACACGTACATCATGACCCAAAGCACGCAATGCCCTTGGCAATGCGCCGATAACATCCGCCAATCCGCCACTTTTGGCAAAGGGTACAACTTCAGAGGCAGCGATTAAAATTTTAAGCTTATCCATAGGGTTTCTCTTCTAATAATTTTGCTCCCAAAAGGGGACCATTTTTCAATTGGCTTAACTCTATGCGCAACATTTTCAGTGAAGGAGCTAACGCATATAAGAGCAAATGCTCTTTTAGGTATTCAAGCAAATAGGGATTTTTCTCCACTATTCCACCCCCTAAAACCAAAAATTCTGGATTTGCGAGAGTCACCAGCGTACCGGCGGCTTGCAAGAGTGCTCTTTCAAACTCTGTTGCAATGAACTGTTCCTGTCCAAATTTAGAGTTTTTGAGTTGTGCGAAATTTATGCACTGATCGCTGCCGTAATGGTGACGCCATTTTCCCATCCCTGAACCTGAAGCAAACAATTCGATGCAATTATCTCTTCCGCATCCACACAAAAAAGGGGCCGAACGATAAGGGATATGCCCAATTTCAAAGGAGAGGTTTCGACTGCCGCGAACCAAGCGAGCGGTGTCAATCACTGCCGCACCTATGCCCGTACCGATATACAAAGCCGCTACACTGGACGATTGCCAATATTGGGCTTCTGCCATTACCGCGCAATTAAGATCGTTGTCAATTTCCAATCGTTTTCCATAGCGGGATAAAACCGTTTCTTTGATGTTCGTTTCATCCACATTGATATTAGGGGCCAAAAGGATTCTACCGTCGTACACCTGCCCTGCATAAGAAATTCCGATAAAATCGATATCCGGATGTTTTAATACTGTATTATTAATATACGAAAGCAGTCCGTGCACTTGTGAGCTAACCGTTTCTTTTAGGAGATCAGACCCAACCACTAACTCACTGCGCAGATGCGTCCCACCTATATCGATGTAAAGCTTTTTCACCCTTCTAATTTCTTATAGAGGGATACGTAGTGTTTTGCGCTTTCTTTCCAAGAAAAATCACATTTCATATTATGATTAACAATCTCACCATAGCTCTGCTTATCCCGATAAAGCTCCATCGCACGATTAATGGCATGCATAAAGGATCTCCCTGTTTGTTTTGTAAAAACAATGCCAAAACCATCCCGTTTTTCTGAATCATATTTTTCAATATTACGTACCGTATCCGCTAAACCGCCGACCAAACGGACGACAGGAACAGCTCCGTAAGACATAGCGATTAACTGATTCAATCCACACGGCTCAAACACAGACGGCATCAATAAAAAATCTGCCGCCGCATACATTCGGCGCGAAAGAGATTCATCGTATCCAAAAGTCAGATGAACATTGGAACACTTTTTGGCTATCGCATTAAGGGCTTCACCGTAACGCGCTTCCCCTTCACCCAACAATGCGATATTGCATTCCAAAGCAGCCATCTTTGGCAGTGTTTCTATCAACAAATCCAAACCCTTTTGGCTGACAAAGCGTCCTATAAAGACAAAAAGAGGTTTTTTAATCCCTATAAGACCCCTTTGCTTGAGAAAATCTTTTTTATTGGGCGCTTTGCCGCTCATATCACTGTAAGACTGTACCAATGCCGGATCATTTACGGGAGAAAAATGCTCAGCATCGATCCCATTACGTATCCCTACGAGTTTTGATCGATGATGCGACAAGAAACCCTCTAAACCACAGCCGAACTCCGGTTTCAGTATCTCTTTGGCATAGGTTGGACTTACCGTTGTTACACGATCGCAATAAGCAATTCCTGCTTTCATAAAACTCACCATGCCGTGAAACTCTACTCCCTCCATCGTAAAATATTCCGTATTAATTCCAAGCTTATGCAAAGCCGACGCATCAAAGTTTCCTTGATACGCCAAATTATGAATGGTATACAGCGTTTTTGCGAGAAGCCTTCCCTCTTGTTTCATCAGCAATGGGACCAAAGCGCTTTGCCAATCATTTAGATGAACGATTGCATAGGGATCCTTTTTTAGCAACTCAACGACGGCATAATTAAAGATCCCGAACCGTATATCATTGTCTTCATAGCCGCGCTCAGGAGAACCGTAAAGAAACTCACGATCACACAATAAAGGCGAATAGATAAAACGGTAATCAATCCCCTCATACGTGCATCCATAAAATTCGACAGGATAATCAATCCCCCCCATAGAGAGGTTAAAATTCTCTTCCAGCGCTACAATTCCAAACCGTTCGCGCTCAATATCTTTATAAAGAGGCATAACAACACGCACCGCATACTCACCGCTCAACGCCCGAGGAAGACTGTGTGCAACATCCGCCAATCCCCCTGTTTTTACAAATGGATAGACCTCACTGGCAACAAAAAGCAAACCTGTTTTAGACATCACGACTCTCCCTTAATAATTTTGCTGCGAGTTCAGGTGATACGGGATTGATAATGACACCCGTACCGGCTTCAAATCCTCCATGATGGTAAATACGCGGCATAATGCGTATCGAAAAGCGGGAGGATTCATTGATATGGGAATAGACCTCTTCACCAACCGTATCTTGTTGCAGCGGTGCAGTTGCTATCAAAAGATTAAAATGAAAATTTCCCAACTGGCGCTCCAACTTTTTGAATGTGGCCATCAGCAAAGCAGCAAGTTGGCGGACGGATTCATCGCTTAACGTATCCATTTGCCCCAGCGCTTTTTTGGAACCAATCATCACTTCAAAAGGATACGCACTCGCATAAGGGCAAAAGGCACTAAAATCACCGTATGATTTTACAATTCGAATGTTCGCTTCCTCTTCTTGCATTAAAATTGATTCCAACAGCGATTTTCCCGTCGATTTAAAATATTCATGGTTTCGAACGTACCCTTCTCTCTCTTCTTTTGGAATAATCGGCAACCCGATCAACTGTGTGTGTGAATGCGCCTGAGTCGCTCCTGCATCCCTGCCTTCGTTTTTAAAAAGAGAAAGGTATGCAATACGGTTATCACGTCGCAAGTCAGCAACTCTTTGCCCTAATGTCTTCATCCAATCTACAAATTCTTTTTCATTCCAATTTCTCATAGACGTACGATGATTGGGCGTATCAATGATCACCTCATGGGCACCAAATCCCTCCCAATACTCATTCATGCCGTAGTGATGCTTGTACGGAGTTTCAATTTGAACTGCTTTGTATAAATTAGGAACAACCCGAGTCTGCCAACCGGCCTCATTTGCAAAAGTATCCGGATCGCGTAGGGCAAATATCTCTGGAGGCGTCATAGACTCATTTCCCGCACAAAAAGGGCAGGCATGACTAAGGGATTCATTTTCAATAGTAGTTCCAAAATCAGGGCGATGAAGTCGTTCTGGAGCTATAATAACATGAGTATCACGCATCCGATCATAACGAATCTCAGACATCATAGACCTCCAAAGCACCCTTGATCACCAATTGTTTGCTAAACCGTATTGCCATAGCAAAACTAAGACCCTGCACTGTTAAATCAAACCCTTTTTCACTTTGCGAAAGAGTTTCGAGCGGAAAATAGGTAATATCGCACGGCTGATCAAGCGTAATAATGATTTTTTTATGCAGATTTCCATCCATAATTTCTAATATTTTTGCCTGATAAAACCTTCTATCGCCTTCTATCTTTCTATTATTAATCGTAATGCTCTCATAATTTGCAAAATGAAAATTATGTTCGAGAATATAATTAAAATACCCTTCGGCTTGGGTTGTGAAGGCTATCTCAAAATCAAATCCACCCAATTTTGGGTAAAAACTTTTTTCTAAGCGTGCATCTTCCTTTTGGGGAAAATACAAACCTCCCTCTCGCACAAAAGTAGCCCCTTTTTGATCATATGCCACGTTAAATGGCTGATTGGCAAAATCACCGTATTCATGAAAATTGCAATGGCGAAAATTATCATAGCAAAAATTATTGTCACTGATGTGATCAATGAATGAGTTTTTCAAATACCAGTCATAGATGATCACATCGCGCAGCGACGTATCTATTTTGAATGCGGCATGGTGGATCGTATCAATCCCCTCCTCGGCAACGGGTATTTTAACGCAGGGTTGTTCCTCCAACACACGCTGATGGTAAGCTTCTTTACGCCGTGTCAAGGTATTTTGCCAATTGAAACATGTATCACGACTGTCAAACTCTACCAGTTGCCCACCATGTGCTGCGTCAAAACGGAAGAGATAGTTTGCGATTACCGCTTTAATTTTTGTATGGCCGTCCAGCTCATTTTGATCGGCAACCACCACAGGTTTTTCATCATAGCGAAGATTCTCACACATTATTAGATAATGGTAGACGTTGTCCCGCAGATTTGGTAGATAAAGTCCTCCAAAAACACCGTGCCATAAGGGATCATTCATCTGAAGTTTATACAATGCACGGTCGAAATCGGGATTATTAAGCGCTTCACGCGCACCAGAAAGTTCTAGCATCCGTTTATGAATGCGATTGCTCTCCTCATATTTAACAAAAAAGTTTTTCCAAATGCCACCTTTTAAAAATTTAACACCCTCTTCCT
>JAUPLR010000097.1 GCA_030836825.1 Campylobacterota bacterium | reverse complement strand
TCCTATGGAGTTCGATACTCTTTCCTTTACACCGATTTATAATCCTAGATTTTATATCGGCCACAATCCCCCTTCTGCGTTTCGTCCACCGATAGCCGCTTAATCCTTTTCACACAAACACCAAGCTATTACAACAATTTTATTGTATAAAGAAATATTCGTAATTAAGGATTACTCATGAAAATTTTATTTGCATTCAGCACTCTTATTCTCGTATTACAAGCACAATCAGCAGAAATGACCGCACGAGAACATATGTCGATTCACAACTCTAGTTCTCGTCCTTCTGTGCAACTTCAAACAAAACAAGAAGTGCACCGAATCCATAAAATCGATGAAAAACAGTTGGCACAATTGGTTCAAAAAGAGACCAAAGAAGCAATAGTCAGTGAAAAATTAACCCACAGAGGCGAAATTCTCTACTATGATGTACGCACTGCGAATTATCGTTTGGAAGTCAATGCACTTGATGGCACCGTTTTGAAACGGGTCAAAAAAGATGACTAAACAATTATTAGGCTTGGCGCTTTGCTCAACGATAAGTTGGGCGGAGAGCTTTGAAGCATTTTTACAACAAGCCGTTACTCAAAGCCCTTATCTCCAAGTCTCTGCGTTAAAAATGGATCAAGCACGATTAGAAGGGAACAAGCTAACGCGTTATGATAATCCTGCCATCGAAGTGGAAGCCTCTAAATTTAGCGAACAAAACGGCTATCGTTTCGGCTTCAATCAGCCGGTTCGTGTATGGGGTGTAGGTGAAGATAAAGAGCATATTGCCAGATCGTTATCCACCAATGCCAAAGCCAATATCGTGGTTGAGAGATCCCGCTTTATCAAAGAGCTTTCGCTGTTGTATGTCGACTATGCACAGGCTCAAAACAATTTGAACCTTGCCAACGAAGAATTGAAAATCGCTCAAAGTATTAACAACGTCTCTAAAGAGCGTTATGCCAAAGGTTCTTTATCCAAAGCATTGCTACTCCAAGCCGATGTTGCGTATGCTGATGCCCTATCCAACCGCGATGAGCATGAAAAAGAGGCAATAAAGAGCTATGATGCATTACGTGAATACGCAGGTATAAGCGAAGAAATAGCGATTGACGATGATAATAACTTCACTCGTCTTGGGGATGAGAAACTCAATCCTGATTTGGCGTTATTGACATCGGAAAATGAGCTTAAAGCGTCGCAGACAAAACTCGAAACCCGATCCATCGAATCAATTGATGTATTCGCAGAATACGAAAAAGAGCCTGATCAAAATATTTACCGTGCAGGAGTTGCGATTCCTTTGCCGATTTTCAACACGAAGCACGAAGAAAAATCGATTCAAGAACTCCAAATACGTCAAAACGCCTTGTTACTCAAAGCGCAAAATGAGCGTCTTGGAGTTCGAAAAAAAAGCTTGCTTAAAGAGATCACCTCTTTGGAAACACTCTTGCAACAACGCAAAGAAAATCTTAAAAATGCTCAAGAGCTTTTGGGGATGTATCAAGATGCCTATGCGATTGCCAATGTTAATCTTTTAGAACTCTATGAGATTAAAAATCGCCGTATTGCAACGCAAGAAGAGATCATTTCTCTCCAATCAGAAATTAATCGTTCTACGATCGAATACAACTACCTTCAGGGGGCTTACAATGAGTAAAATACTTTTCAGTTCATTGCTTATCTTTTTGGCAACATTTTTGGGTGCGGTACAAATACCGACCGATACCGTGCAATCACGACCATTTGGTGCCACGATTGACGTAAACGCCAAAGTGATTGTGCAAAAGAATGATCAGCATGCTATCACCACGTCCCTCGAAGGGTATGTTGAAGAATATTACGTTCGCGCTGGTGATACGGTTAAAAAAGGGTCAAAAATCGCACGGTTGCGTTCAGTTGCTCTTTCTAAACTTGCCATTGATTATCAGTCGTTGAAAACCCAATACGACCATTTCGATAAAAATTTTCAATCCGACAAAGCGTTGTATGAACGGGGGATGCTTTCACGGCAGGAGATGACGACTAAACAAATTGAGCGCAATGCACTGCTTTCTCAGATCAAAGGGATTGAAGTCCAGCTCAAAGGCTCTAACGTCAATCCCTCATCACTCAAAAATAACGGCAATTCCCACTATGTCTATGCGACTGCATCAGGACGAATCAGTGAGATTCTCGAACCAATAGGGGCATTTATCAAAGACGAAAAAGTGATGGCAACCATCATTAACGCCGATGCGTTTTATCTGCAATGTTATGTCCCTCTGAAATATTCAGCACAGGTGCAAAAGGGGCAAAAAGTTTTGGTAAAACTCAATGCCCCTTCTACGATTTATGGACGAATCAATCGTGTGCTTCCAAGTATTGATGAAGCCACACAGCGGATCACTGCCTTGGCCTCATTGGATAAATCCACCTCGTTGTATTTGAATCAGTATGTCGGGGCAACCATCTATACCCAAAAAGATAAAAACTACCTCGCGGTGAAAAAATCGGCACTCACTTTTTTTCAAAACGAATGGGTAGTTTTTGTACCGACGGTTGCCAAAGCACATAAAGAAGAGGAAAAAGAAGAACACGGCAAACATGAAGAACACGATGAGCATGAGGAAGAAAAAGCCCCTTATGAAGCCAGAGTGGTTGAAATCATCACTAAAGATGACCAGTATGTAGCCGTCAAAGGATTGAAGGCTGGGGAACGCTATGTCAGTGATAAAAGCTACTACGTGAAATCGATGCTCCTTAAAGCGGCCATCGGTGAGCACGGTCATTGATGAGGATGCAATTATGATAGAAAAACTCATTGACAGTGCTCTTAAATACCGTATATTGGTATTGGTGGCATTTATCGCCATCATTCTTTTAGGCGTTCGTTCGTATCAGAATATTCCTGTGGATGCCTTTCCCGATATTACCCCTAAACAAGTGGTGATTTATACGGAAAGCCCCGGAAATTCCGCCGAAGATATTGAAAAACTGATCACCTATCCGATTGAATCCGCACTCTCAGGAATGGCAGGTGTTAAAACGGTTATATCCAACTCGATTTTTGGGCTTTCGTATGTATCGGTTTTCTTTGAAGATGATATGGACATCTATTTCCTGCGTCAACAAGT
>JAUPLR010000096.1 GCA_030836825.1 Campylobacterota bacterium | reverse complement strand
TCTTTGAAACTTTGCGGCGGTTTCATGTGCAACAGTTTCTCTATCTCTACTGCTACTCCTTCTACATCACGTCCGAATATAAACTCCGTACGCGCATACGAGCCAAAAAGGTTCATCACCACAGGAGTCGTAAAGCTTTTATTATTTTGTGCATCAATAGGATGAGTAAAAAGCAATGCTTTTCCCCCTCCCTCTTTTTTTACTTCAGCATACGCTAAATGAGGAATTTCAAGATGTATGTCCAACGGCGTATCGATCACGCGAAGGTCATTGCGCCCTCTTAACAGCTCTAGCGTTTTAGCTAAAGTCATGCTTTATGCCCATCTGCCATAGCTTCAGCACGGCGTAGCAGGTCCATAGCCCCTTGATCGATCAACCGTTGCGCCATGGCTTCGCCTACCCCGGTAACCGCATCACGAGATACACTAAGTTCTTCGCCCATCATCTCCGTACCATCAGGAAGACCCAAAATACTTCGTACGGTAACCGATCCATCCTTTTGTACACGAGCACTGACACCGATGGGTACTTGGCAACCGCCTTGCAACGTATCCACAAATCCACGCTCAATCGTTGTTTCTAAACGGCTGTCTGCATCCTCAAGCGCATGTGCAATTTCAAGGACCCACGGCTCATTGACCGTTTCAATCCCCAAAGCACCCTGCCCCATTGCCGGAAGCATCTCATCCATCGAAATCGGATAAAAATGCGTTACGCTCTGCGTTAATCCCAAACGATTTATCCCCGCAGCGGCTAAAATAATCGCATCGAATTCACCCTCTTTGAGCTTACGGATACGGGTATCCACATTACCGCGTAAATCTTTGATGATCAAATCAGGACGCTCTTGGAGTAACTGCATGCGTCTACGAAGCGAAGAGGTTCCCACGACGGCACCTTGCGGCAACGCATCAATATCCGCATATTTTTCACTCAACATCGCATCACGAACGTCTTCTCGTTTGGTAATAGCAGAGAGTAAAAGTCCTTCAGGCATGACCGTCGGAACATCTTTGAGTGAGTGAACCGCCATTTGCGCTTCCCCTGCGAGCATTGCTTCCTCAATTTCTTTTAGAAAAAGCCCTTTCCCGCCAATTTTAGCCAATGGCACATCTAATATCTTATCCCCTGAAGTGATAATAATTTTGAGCTCCACTTCCACATCACGGTGATTGGATTCAATCACTGATTTGATGTATTTGGATTGCCAAAGAGCAAGTTTACTGCCACGGGTTGCGATGGTGAGCTTTTTCATTAGTTATTTAACCTTTATTTCTTTATATTTATTTTTAGAAGAATCTTTTTTTCCATTGAAGAATACCGTAGGTGTTCCCGATATCATTGCCGTTTGTGCCACCTTTTGATCTGATTCAAATTGCTTTACAACCGAGGGACGACGAATATCGGCAAGAGTGAACTTGGTTTTGAACGTTTTGTTAAACGCTTCCAAAATTTTACTTTCATCTTTTTCATTCACATTCACCTCAACGGTATACAAACGCATCGTTACATTCTCCATCCCCGCTTGCTCGGCTGCAATAGCGGCTCTTGTCAACGTCGCCGCGGCCGGATGCAACGTCGAAAGCGGATAATGGAAATAATAAACCCCAAACACTGCCGGATATTTTTGCATATACGACAATGTTTCCGGAACATAACGGCGACAAAACGGACACAATGGATCCGAGAAAATGACTACCTTATGTTTTGCATTTGCCGCTCCGCTGATCAGATTATTTTTGGTATAAAACTGTGCCGGAAAATCAGGCGCCATGGTGTCATTATAGCGTTCGCCTGTTTTGATGTTGACCAACTCCGTTGCGATCGTATCACCGCTTATAAAATAAGTACCATTTTGGTTGATGTGACGAGTCTCAGCACCTTGCTTTACATCCGCTTCAATCGCCACAAAATAGGCTTGCCACCCGCTCATACCTGGGACGGCCTTTTTGCCGTTCATTCCCACTTCAACATTACTCACATTCGGATTTGAAGCAATCCCTTTTTTTAAATAGGCTAATATTTCGGCATCACCGGCGGCAAATACGTTAGCGCAAAGCAGGAGAGTCGCTGATAATTTCTGCATCAATAACATGGTCATCCTTTGGTTGGTGTGGTTGGTTTTGTTGAGGATATTTTGGCATAAAACGGCTATCGATGAGTGAACCCAACAAGAATACATGGATTATCCCCGCCATAATATCCGTAAAAATACCCGGTAAAATCAACAATATCGCTCCCAATAAAGAAAGAAGATTTCGTTTGTAAAACCCGTTTGCACTGATTCGGCGTTCTTTGAGTTCCATAACGTTGGAGAGCAAAGTTGTTCTAAAATTAAAGAGAATCGCGATCCCGATCAGCGCACTGACCATAATCTCTGAAAACATTGCGAATCCTCCAATACGAGAAGCCACTTCTACCGTAATCATTACCTCTAAGAACAGGTAAATCAGAAAATAGATCATCCGACCAATTCCTTGAGCTTCGAAAGTACTTCATTCGCATTCACTGTCAACATCTCACGCGTATTGCGGATCATAATCTGTACTTGGTTATTTTCCATCTCCTTACCGATAATCACCGTGAAAGGAAAACCGATCAGCTCGGCATCCGACATTTTAAACCCAAAACGCTCTTTACGATCGTCCAAAATAGTTTCGATACCTGCTTTTTCTAACGATGAATACAACGCCTCTGCATACGCGACATGGGCCTCTTCTTTGATATTGGAAATCATGATATCGACCATGTACGGAGCCGTTGCGCTCGTCCAAATGCACCCTTTTTCATCGTGATGTTGTTCGATCACCGCAGCAACAAGTCGGCTCACGCCCATCCCGTACGTACCCATAATAAACGGCGTAGAGCGCCCGTTCTCATCGAGATATTCTGCCCTTAACGGTGCTGAGTAGGTGGTGCCGAGCTTAAAGATATGCCCTACTTCAATCCCTTTGGTATGCAATAGTTTTCCATTACAATGAGGACAGCCATCCCCCTCTTGTACTTCGACGAGATCAGCGAAAACGACGTCGTTCATAACGCCCAAGTCAACGCCTACAAAATGGTAATCAAGCTCATTGGCTCCACAAATCATCGTTGTAGCATTCTTGGTATCGTTGTCCATCACCAAACGGATTTTATCCTGATCCAACGGCCCTATAAAACCGGGAATCAATCCAATTTCGACAAGCTCTGCTTCACCCGCATCGACCAAATCAATAGCACCAACACTGTTGCGTGCCTTGACTTCTTGAAGTTCATCGCATCCACGGATGAAGAAACAAACAAGTTCGCTTCCCTCGATGTACATTGCGCGCTTAATCACTGCTTTGAGCGTGTAATACGGATCTACTTTGAAAAATTGGCTCAAATCGTCGATAGATTTAACATTGGGTGTTTTAAAACGGGCAAAATCCGCACCGTGTGCCTCAGGAATATTACTGCACGGTGCACGCCGTGCCGCTTCGACATTGGCACCGTATTCACACGTGTCACATACGGCAAGAGTATCTTCACCGCTTTGTGCCAAGACCATAAGCTCTTTTGAACCCGTCCCCCCAATAGCACCGCTGTCCGCTTCTACGATACGAAAATCAAGCCCCAAACGCTCTAAAATACGCTTATACGAGGCTTCCATCGCATCAAATTCACGATCCAAATCTTCGGTGCTTGAGTGAAAACTGTATCCGTCTTTCATCACAAACTCACGTCCCCGCATAAGCCCAAAACGAGGACGTGCTTCATCACGGAATTTGGTTTTAATCTGATAAAGATTGATCGGAAGCTGCTTGTAGCTCGTAACGCGATTGCGGACGATGCTCACCATCATCTCTTCATGGGTGGGCCCTAGAACAAAAAGATTGTCCTTGCGATCATGAAAACGCAAAAGCTCTTTACCAAATTTCTCAATCCGTCCGCTCTCTTGCCACAACTCTGCCGGTGTTACAAAACTCAAATCAACTTCCAATGCCCCCGCACGATCCATCTCTTCATTAATAATGGTCTCTATTTTACGCAACACACGCTTCCCAAGGGGGAGAAAATTGTACAAACCGCTCGCAACTTGCGTTACAAATCCTCCGCGAGAAAGATAAATATGACTAGGAAGAAGCGCATCTTTTGGAGACTCTTTGGTGGTAGGAATATAAGCTTTGGAAAAACGCATCAGGAACCTTTATAAGATTTTTGAGTGGGGGGTGTTTGGTCATCATTTTGATTCAATAAAAAACTCAGCGCACCAATCAGAGCATCTGCTCTAAGCGGATCAGAGGCATCGCGCATACGCTGTGAAAAAGGATGCAAAAAGCGTTTAAGCGCTTGCTGCGTCGCTTTTTGTACTGCTGCCTCGTACTCTTTTGGGATAAACCCTTTGTCGATTACCCGCACCGCTTCTTCTTGCGCACAGGCATACGCAGACTGATACATCGTTTTTATTAACGGTTCAACCGTTAATCTCTTGAGCCATTCAAAAAAAGCAGTCGTTTGACGACCGATAACAACAAACGAAGTACGCGCTTCCTCTTCACGTAAACCGATATTGGCGGTAACAATCTCTTTGAGATCATCGATACGATACACATGAATCCCAAGCGATCCATTTTCGTATTCTATATCTCTTGGAACGGCCATATCAAACCAATAGCGATCATACGCACACGCCTGAATCATCTCTTCAACAATAATAGGGGCAATCGAGCCCGTTGCCGTAAAAAGCAACGGATATTCATTAACCGCGCGCGCTATTTCGGAAAACGGCCGAACTTTTGCATTGCACTCTTTGGCTATTTCTTCGGCTTTGCTCATTGTTCGATTCATTACCGTCACTTCAACGCCTTGAGCACTCAAATGCTTGCACGTAATCACCGACATCTCACCCGATCCAATCACCAGCGCCCTCATACCGGAGAGAGTACAGCAACATTCGCGTGCCTTAGAGACCGCGACGCTCGCAATCGATACCGGCTTAGAAGAGATTTCGGTAACATTACGTATTTCTGCAGCGCATTTTTGGGCGAACTGCATCGCTCTTGAGATTTTAAGTCCGCAGAATTCATTCTCTAACGAAAGCTTAAACGCATTCTTGATTTGCCCTACAATCTGCGTTTCTCCAACCACCATAGAATCAAGAGAACTCGTTACACTGAATAAATGATGAATCGCGCCGTAATCGTCCAAAATATCGCCGCGCATTTTTAGTTCGTCCAGCGCAAAATGGGAATGCGCCGATAATAGGGCAAGAAGATATTCAGTCGCTTCTTCCACATGACCGCAACTGCAAAAAATCTCAATACGATTGCACGTCGAGAGGATCATCGACTCGCTGATCTGCGGGTGGTTGTTTATTTTTCCCATCATCTCTATTTTTGCCGCATCGTTCACAAATGCCAACTTCTCACGCTGAGCAAACGTTGAATTCTTATGAGAGAAACTGATGACCAAATAATGCATTAATGGCTTCTTTGAATCACAGAGGTGAGAATGGCGCGCAACGCCGCTTCATCTCCAATAACGCTCAACGCTTCGTCGCACAACTCCTGTGCTCTCGCATACGAACGCTCTATGACATTGTGTTCTTGCATCGCATCGAATAGCCACTGTTTTTCTTGCGGTTCAAGAACGCGACCATGGCATCCAATCAATTTTTCTCGTCCGGCATCGTCTAAACTGTCATGTAGATCAATATAAGGAAGCGTTGTTTTTCCCTCTACAAAATCATTGAGAGCAGGTTTTCCCAATATCGCTTCATCGCCGATTATGTCCAAAATATCGTCCACAATCTGAAAAGCTAGGCCTAAATTTTTACCGTATACACCATAGGCATTGGCATCTTTTCCCTCCAGAAGCGCAGCACAATAGGCGCACGATTCAATCAAAGTTGCCGTTTTCAAATAGAGCATTTTGAGATACAACTCTCGGTCCAAATTGAACGCGCCCGACATCTCAACATCCATCATCTCTCCAACGGAAAGCTGTGTAACGGATTGGGAAATCGTTCGGGCAATTTCAGGATCAAACGCACTCAAAGCGCTAAACGCTTTGGAATACAAAATATCCCCCAGCATAATCGCAACTTTACTGCCGTGTGTCGCGTTCACTGATTCAACGCCGCGACGAAGCATCGCCTCATCGATAACATCATCATGAAGTAAACTCGCAGCATGAATCAGTTCCGCAATTGCCCCCAAACGTGGTGCATCGGGATGCGTAGGGGCGATTGTCATAATTAACCGCGCACGCAGACGTTTACCGCCGGAGAGTTTTGAGAACAACTGTGTTGCTTGTGGGAAATCAACTTCCTCTACCAGCTTGCGAATAATGGTTTCAACACGTTCAAACATCACTTGATTTACTTCTCCGTTAAATAATCCAACACAATTTGCTTCTCTTTGTCAAAGAGCAAGAGATCAAATTGCGCTTTTTTGGCACCTTCATCAAACTTTTTGAAAACAACAATCGCATAAGCGGCATCACGCTCACTCTTCACTGCGGGCAAAAGCTGTTTTCGAAAACTTTGATTGCTGTATCCGGCATACAAAACATGCTGCCCTACAAATCGATCGAAGTTTTCATGAACAATCAGCGCCTTATCGGTATAAAGCGTCCATCGCCACGAGAGCAGTCGTTCCTGCCCTTCGCTTTTGACCATGATTTTGATCATCTCATCTTTTGCTGCGTTAAATGTTTTCATTTCCCGCCACGGTGCAGCTTTTAGGGATACAAAAAGCAAGCACAAACAAAATACTTTAAGCATGCGAGAGCTGCTCCCATATAAAAAAGGCGATTATAGCATAATGAAAATAAAGAAAGTAAGATTGTATAGCTGAGGTAAAAAGCTTTTTAGATGTTCCACACAACAGAGCTTTACTCCACAAGCCATGCTAAGTTTCGGATAAATTTCTAATACAATGTATCTAAAATCTTATTTTTATACAGCATCGTTTCTACTTTGGAATGGATAATGCGGTTCTCTTCTTTGAGGGCATCGTGTTCGCGACTAAGGGTTGAAATTTCTCTGCTTTTAAAATAAATTTGCGTTTGTATAAATATTTTTGGGAATACGAAGATAAGCACTAAAAATATACCCACAAAAACATTGCGCAAAAAGTGAATCCCCATCGCATCATCGGGTACGATGATCGCTTGCGTCTCTTCTAAAATATCGTATTTATCGCTCATTAAAAACCTATCTGTTTATCTCAAAAATTCGTAATTTTGCACTCCGACTTCGTGTGTTTGAACGCAGTTCATCCTCTTGAGCGCTCAAAGGCTTTTTCGTAATCACTTTGCCGATTGCGTTGTTATTCCCGCACGTGCATCGCATCGCATCATCGGGACAAATACAGTTCTTGGCCCATGTTGTAAAACGCTGTTTTACGATTCGATCTTCCAGAGAGTGAAACGTGATAATCGCAACACGTAATCGTTTCTGCCCACCCTGCTCAATAGCATCAAGCAATCGAGTCAATTCACCCAACTCATCGTTGACTTCGATCCGAATCGCCTGCATCACCAATGTCGAGGGGTGAATCTTTTTACCCCGTGGCATCAAATGAAAAATCGCATCGGAAAGCTGTTTTGCCGACTCGAACGGACGTCGCTGCACCATCGTTTGGGCGACTTGTTTCGCATTGGTCACTTCACCGTATTGGCGCAAAATATGTTCAAGAGCATCTTGCGAATACTCATTCACAACTTGACTCGCACACAATAACGCATCGGGGTTCATCCGCATATCAAGGGTATCGCTTTCGTACGAAAACCCCCGTTCTCTCACATCAAGCTGAAGCGATGATACTCCTATATCGGCTAATATCCCGCAAACTTGATCCCCATATTCACTCAAAAGATCTTTCGCAACATCCGAAAAACGCCCCTGTCGGATCTGTACACGATCTCCATAAGGCTCTAAACGTTGTGTCGAGAAGGCAATCGCCGCAGGGTCTTGATCAATTCCCACCAAACGACGGTGTTCATTGGC
>JAUPLR010000095.1 GCA_030836825.1 Campylobacterota bacterium | reverse complement strand
CGACAATCTCTATTTGCTCGCCGAAATAAGTCTTGAAAAAGTTCTCACGGAACTGCATGAGCGCGCTTATGAGTGTATCATCATCGACTCTATTCAGACCATGTATTCTGAAACGATCGGCTCAGCCCCCGGTTCGGTGACGCAGGTTCGCCAAATTACTTTTGATTTGATGCGCATTGCAAAAGAGCGCCAAATCGCGATATTTATCATCGGACACATCACCAAAGAGGGGTCGATCGCAGGCCCGAGGGTATTGGAACACATGGTGGATGTCGTGCTGTATTTTGAGGGGGACAGCGGACATGAACTGCGTATTTTACGCGGATTTAAAAACCGTTTTGGTCCTACGAGTGAAATCGGTGTGTTTGAGATGCGTTCAGAGGGTTTAGTATCCGCGAAAGACATCTCATCCCGCTTTTTCAACCGCAGCAAATCCCAAAGCGGTTCGGCTCTCACCGTCATCATGGAAGGCTCCCGTCCTATTGTACTCGAAGTACAAGCACTCGTTAGTGACACCCATGCCCCCAATCCGAAACGCCAAGCAACGGGATTTGATAACAATCGTCTCAACATGCTGCTTGCCCTTTTGGAGCGAAAGCTCGAAATTCCTCTCAACAGCTATGATGTTTTTGTCAACATCACCGGCGGCATAAAAATCATGGAAACCTCGGCAGATTTGGCGATTCTTGCTGCAATTATCAGCAGTTTTCGCAACCGTGCTATCTCAAAAGAGACGGTATTTATCGGCGAAGTTTCGCTCGTAGGAGACATACGTGAAGTGTATCAGCTCGATGTCCGCCTCAAGGAAGCGCACTCTCAGCAAATCACCAAAGCGCTCATACCCAAAAAACCGCTCGAAAAAACCGCTATAAAATGTTATGAAATCGATGAAGTCAACAAATTATTAGAATGGTTTTAACCTAAATTACGTATAATTAATGACTTCAATAACACCTAAAGGATAACCACCATGGCTGAATGCCTTATCGTTGCTGACCACAAATCCGAAGAACGCTATTCAAAACTCTCGCTTGCCTACACTACGCCTGAAGAAAAACAACAAATTGAAGACGCGATTGTAAAATGCTCAGAAGGATGCTCTTTAACACCCATAACCTATGGTGGGGATGTCACACAGGGTAAAAAAATGATTACCATCGAATACCATGACGACGTTGATCGTGAAGGCGGGGAAGTCTTTGAAAAAATTTTACATTGCTTAGGAGTCAAAGAATGCCATTAGGGACAAACAGTTCAAAGCAGAGTACACAGTTGCTTCAAGAGTTTGTGAAAGGAAATGAGACCTTTCAGCAGACTTATTTTAAGAATAACGAGATGCAGCTGCTCACTCTGGCGCGAGATGGACAAAATCCAAAAGCGTTGTTCATCGGGTGTTCGGATTCGCGTGTTATTCCTGATCTCATTGTTCAAACGCGCCCCGGCAACTTGTTCGTCGTTCGTAATGTTGGAAATTTTGTCGCTCCCTATAAACCCGATGAGGATTTCCACTCTACAGCTTCGGCTATCGAATACGCAGTACATGTATTAAAAGTCTCGGAGATTATTATCTGTGGGCACTCGCATTGCGGTGCCATTGCGTCACTTTACCACTCTTTGTGCGATACGAGTATGGTTCATACGCGTAAATGGCTGACACTGGGTGAAAAAGCGAAAACAATGGCGATTACCGCATTGGGAGGAGATGCCGATCAGGAGGAATTACTGCGAGCGACAGAGCGCTTCTCCGTAGTGACACAAATCGAAAATTTACTGACCTTTCCGTATGTGAAAAAACTGGCTGAAGAAGAAAAATTGTTCATCCACGGGTGGCACTACGACATTGAGACAGGTGCCATCGACTATTACAATCCCAATACCAAGCAGTTTGACCCGCTTAGCGATTTAGCGAAATAATTTTTCCGCTTGGAGCTTTACCAATCCAAATACAAGAAAAGCGATGATATGAAGTAGTTGGCGATGAAAATCGCAACTGCGGAGTACACAACCGCATTGATCGTCGATTCCCCTACCCCGCGTGCGCCCCCACTGGTGTGATAACCGATATAGCTTCCGATCGAACTTACGATAAATCCAAATACCGCCGCTTTGATAACTCCCGTCATAATGTCATCAAGCTCACCTAAACGCATCAGCGTTTCTTGATACGCGACGGGATTGATCCCCAATACATTTGTTGAGATCAAAAATGCCGACGACACGGCAATAAAGTCGAACCATATCACAAGCAACGGCAAAGAGATTACCGTTGCCACAATACGTGGCGTTATGAGGTACTCTTTGGAGTTGACCCCCAAAATATCAATCGCATCGATTTGCTCGGAGACTCTCATCGTCCCCAATTCTGCCGCCATCGCGCTGATCGAACGGGAGATGAGCATGAGCGATGCAAAAACGGGACCCAACTCTTTGGTGATGGAGAGGAAAATAGTATACCCGATAAAATTTTCAATCCCGAACTGATGAAATCCACCATACAGTTGTATCGCCTCAACCATCCCGGTAAACAGTGCCGTCAGCGTTACAACACCTACGCATCCAAGCCCTATAACGTCTATTTGCGTCAAAAGTATCTTTGGGCGTTTAATGACGTGTGCGTACAGCGGGATAAGTCTCACTTGAAACAAAATAAACACCCCAAAATATTCAATACTCTCCAGAATCTTTAAAAAAGGGCGTCCAATAAGACTTAATAGTTTTTCCATCATAATCCTTTATTGATAAGTTTAGCCAAAACTAGCTTAGGCGTGCGATTTGATGAATATTTCCATCTCGGATGCAGGCATTGGCAATATTCATCACTATCTTGCTACAATATAAACAATTATTTAAAAAATCAGGAGCACTCAATGGCTGGAAAAGAACACGAAGACAAAGAAAAAGCCCCAGAAGGTGAAGTACCAAAAAAATCAAAAAAGATGCTTTTAATCATCATTGGTGCCGTTTTTGTGCTTATCCTCGTCATTGGCGGTGTCATCTTTGCTTTGATGTCAGGTCACGATGAAGAAGCATCAGGAGCTACAAAAAAAGAAGCCTCCGCACACGGCGAAGAAGAACCCGCCGAGGATAAACCCTCCAAGGGTGGCAGTCATGAAGAGGTATCTACAGAAGTGGGGATTATGTTCCCGCTTGAGTTGTTTACGGTCAATCTCCTTTCTGAAAGCGGCAGACGCTATCTCAAAGTAGAAATGAACCTTGAACTCGAAGGTGAAGAACTCGCGCTCGAACTTGAAACCAAGAAACCCGTTTTACGCGACGTCATTATCCGTATCCTATCGGGTAAATCGCTCGAAGAGGTTTCCACCATAAAAGGAAAAGAAACACTCAAGGAAGAGATTGTTAATGATCTCAATCAACGAGTCAAAGACGGAAAAATTAAAAACGTCTACTTTACCGATTTCGTAGTTCAATAACCGCGCATGATCGGTATTGATCTTGTAAAAAGTGATCGAATAAAACGGCTATTGGACCTTTATAGCGATAAGTTTTTACATAAAGTATTGTCGGAAGAAGAAATTATGCTTTGCAAAAATTATCGTACTTTTGCAGGATTTTTTGCTGCCAAGGAAGCATGCTCCAAAGCACTGGGATGCGGTATTGGCGCTGAGTGTGGATTTCATGATATTATCCTCTCCAAAACCGATAAAGGGGCGCCAAAACTTGCCCTGAGTGCGAGAGTTCAAGAAAATTTCAAAATCACTCACACTTCCCTGTCCATCACCCACGACGGAGATTACGCTATCGCTGTCGTGGCACTAACATCAAACATCAAAGGAAACCAATGAATACAGTACAACAAAGAAGTGATAACCAATGTGAATTATGCGGTTCAACGGAAAATTTAGACGTTTTAAACATCGGAGATGCAAGCGCTGAGCAATCGCTTTATCTTTGCGAAACCTGCCGTACGCAAATCAGTAATCCCCAAACGCTGGATGCCAATCACTGGCGCTGTCTAAATGAAAGTATGTGGAGCGAAACACCTGCGGTAAAGGTTATCTCATACAGACTTCTTCAAGCGCTAGGCAATCAAGAACTGCTAGACATGATGTACCTCGAAGACGATTTGAAAACATGGGCAGATTCCCAGAAACTAAATGCCAATGGCATCGAGGAGGAAGGGACAGTCGTTCACCGCGACAGCAACGGCACGATATTAGCGGAGGGGGATACCGTAACTCTCATCAAAGACCTCGACGTCAAAGGGGCAGGATTCACCGCAAAACGCGGCACGATCGTCAAAAACATTCACCTCACTGACGACGCAAAATTCATTGAAGGTAAAATCAACGGAACCCAAATCGTTTTGGTGACCGCGTACATGAAGAAGTCTTTATAGCCCCGTTTTAAACAACGTCTTTTAAACGGTCCCGTATCACCAAAAATTCATCCAAATGGTCAAAAAAGATATCGATAAGTTTCGGGTCAAAATGTTTGCCTTTTTCTTCATTAAAAAGTGCAAATATTTTTGCATCATCCCACGCCTTTTTATACACACGATCACTCCCAAGTGCATCAAAAACATCAGCCAATGCCGTAATACGACCATAGATATGAATATCTTCTCCGCTTAGGCCCCTTGGATATCCGCTTCCATCCCATTTCTCATGATGTTCATACGCAACCGTTGCCGCCATTACAAGCAGTGATCGGTGAGAATTTTTCAGCATATCAAATCCAAGTGCCGCATGCGTATCCATAATCTTACGCTCTTCCTCATCAAATCGGCCCGGTTTATTAAGAACCGCATCGGGAATTGCCACTTTTCCAATATCGTGCATTGGAGAGGCTTGCCTCAGCATCTCTGATTCTTCTTCGTCCAACCCATAGTGAAGAGCAAGCAGTTTGGTGTATTCTGCAACCCGCTTAACATGATTTCCCGTCTCTTTAGATCGGCTCTCGCCGATGGAACCCATCGTGAAAACAACCTCTCGCTGCGTATCTTCAACCTCTTTGTTGAGCGCTATAATCTCTTCCAACGCCTGATCCATACCGCCAATCATCGTATTGAAAGCATCGGAGAGCTGCCCTACCTCATCGTCTCGATCTACCGTAACTTTCTGCGTATAATCTTGAGTACGTGTGATTTTCTTGGCCACATCGGAGAGGGTAATGACCGGACGGATAAGCGATGTAGCTACGTAATAGGCAGCTGTTGCAATAAAGAGCGCTCCTGCAATCAGAAGAAGAATAAACCATTGTTCATACTTGTTGAGCAAATGATAGGCAAACTCTTTTTCCTCTTCAAGCACTATGGTCGTATCCGGTTTAACAGCAAGGCTTCGCGATACGTGCAATGACTCTTTAAATGTGCTTGGGCGCAAGTGAATGCTTCCGTCATGATAAAGAATGTAGTATTGACGCTCTTTAGCATTTGAAAAAAACGATTTAAAATTTTCCAGAGGATAGGTGACAATCAGCTCACCGATTTGCTGTTGTGTCAAATTCGATAGGACAGGAACCCTAAAAAAGGATTTTCCCGAATAGTGTTTGGAAATCGCATTAAAATCACTGGATGCCACAATAATATTGCTTTGATCAACAACATAAAAATCACCTATCATTTTCATATCGTGCTTCTTGTCTAAAAGCATAGAGCCGATCCGCTTATCCAAATCTTGTGTGTATAAATCGTTCATCACATCGGATTTGGCCATAAACTGCATGTCTTTTTTAAGCGTAGCAAGGTGCTGATCGATTCGTTGTGTCGTAAGACTGAGCTGTGTATTCATCTCCTTAGTTATCGCTTCATACTGCTCCTCACGAAACGAATTTCCCAAAAATACCATGGTAAGCGCATACGGGATAAGACTGATACCTAAAAAAAGAAGAATTGTTTTGAGCTTAAAACTCATAAACTGCCTTTACATTGCTATCAACCATTGAAGAAGGAACATAACCCAATGACCCTTCTACCGTTTGAACAAACGCTTTGATGGATTCAAACGAACCTTGCGTCAATGGTGGAGAAATCCCCTCAAAATGTTGTTTAACCCAATAATTATTCAAACGATCACGATCCATTCCCAATACAGAGGATTCAAAGAGCGTTCGCGATTCATGCTGACCTACTAAATTAAGAGGGATTACCCGCTGACTCCCAATGAAATGACGTTTTTGTAAGAACAGGTCTTTAACCTGCTGTGTCGATAATGAACTCAATCCGCTTTTTTTAGAAATAATCAAGGTATATTGCCCCCCTAAAAGCGCTACAACAAGTCCGATAGTAACAAAAAGTGCTTTCATCAGAAGAGCACCGAAAAGGAGAATAATGCACGATCTTCGTCGTTTTGAGAGTGCCATTGGTACTCCCCTTTGAGCGATACCGGATAAAGAGGTCGATAACTGTATCCCACAACAGCGATATTGTCCTCGTACCGCGTGTAATGATCTTTGAAGTGTTCTGCTCGTCCTATAAAAGCGTGTTGCGATGTATAACGATACATGCCCTGTGCGTATCCCGAGAGCGTGTAATCGTCACTATCATGCGTATAATTGCTCTTGGCAATCAGGGCTTCTCCCATCACTTGCCATGTAGAATCATCATATTTTAGATTCGCCTGCACAAATCGCGTCCGTTGATCACCAACAGCGGTAATGTATTCACCAACACTCCCACCTCCGCTCCAATCGTTTGAAATCTCTTTTTCAAACGCCAATCCAAAAAAGTGGGTATTGGGAATATTGATATATCCCGGATCAAAGTCACGATTGCTTTGTCCAAAAAGATGGTATTGCGCAGCTTCTATCCCAGGAACATACCCGTGGATATCAATGCCTGTCAAAAATTTTGGAAAAAGAAGCTTACTGTACAGAGGGCTAGAAGTCGAATCACGCAGAACATTGATTGGTTCTTTGTTCCAGTATCCGACCGGCGTTATCTGCTTACCAAAACGGATGTTGTACGCATCTGCTAGCCAAAGATCTCCATAAAGACGTTCTATATGAAATTTTCGGTCTCCGCTTTCATCTCCCGTTGAAAGATTTTTATGGTAAAAACCCACCGATTCAAACTCTGCCAAATAGGAAAACATTGGATTTATATCCCCATAAGCCATGAAGGCAACATCATCCAATGTAAAAGTTTCCTGACTCCCCTTCATCTCAAACTCACTCGAGAAGTAACCGCCCACGTTTAGACCCTCACCCACATGGTAACCCTGCCCCAACGCATACGGCTGTGCGTGCAATGCAGCGGCTAAAAGAACCGATAACCCTAATGCATAAAGTCTCATCCCAACAAACTCTCCATTCTCGGCCCATGGCCTTTTATGGCCTTATATTAGCACATATTCTTTTAGTAATCACAAAAAAAAGAGAGATTAATTAAGAGTCCAACCTATTTACTTTTAGGCTAATTTAGCAGATTATTTCATGTGACAACCGGTGCACAAAGCGGCCCCGGCATTTGAAATACGGAGAAATGTCCCATTGGTTGATTCATGCGGATCATGACAGCTGCCGCACTCTACTTTATTATTTCTAAGGAGATCATTGATGCTCGTTGCACCAGACCATCCAACCAAGCTTGAACCGGCTATTTTTAAACCGGCAACGCCACTGGTATACGCAACAGACACGGGGTGATTTCTAGCTACGCCTCTTACAACACCCGAACCCACAGAGAGAGGATCCATCTCCGCAGCGTTCAATCCTGAAACATTGACGGCGTTAACACCGTCATGACAACTAAGACACGCCATTGAGGGGTTGGCTGGAGTAGCGCTATCATTTGATGTAGAATATATTGAAAACGCCTTTGAGGTGCCGGCTTTGCTCCAAAGCGGCTGGCTGCCAATACTGCTCACCGCCGCGCTGGGAGTATGACAATAAACGCACAATTCATCATCCTCGACATTTCCAACAATTCCCCCCTTTGTGTACGCGAGATTGTGTTTTGTGTCCTTAATATTTGAGCCTGAAAATCCATCTATGCTCAACAGCACAAGCAATACGCACGATGTCGTTACTTTTTCAAATTTGAACAAGTTATGTCTCTCTATATCATTTTTTTATATTTTAATGTTACTTTGCTTAAAGATTCGACTTTCGAGCATGGATTTTGAAGTTTGTACTTTAAGCTAAGCAAGCTTTTACAAATCGATCTTTGATTACAATGCCACCAATTAACTAAACGAGACAACTCCATGAATACTAACGAATTATTAACCCTGCAAAAATACGCGTCCCTTAACCGTCTTAGTACCCATGCCGTCATCAAAAAAACGATGAACGGTGAGTTACAAACGGTTATCAAAGAGGAAAATGGAAAAGAGATCACCTATATTCTCAATCCTGAAATCAAAAAAACAGAGGTTAAGACCCCGCGGGGTGAGAACGACATAGACGAAACATGTGAAATCAATTATAAAAAAGAGTACGAAGATTTGCACAAACAGTTCCTCGTACTCAAAACGAAGTATGAGAAACTGTTAGGACAATAAACCTAACTTTCGCGCTTATGACGATACATCGCTTTGTCTGCCAAATCAACAATCGCATTTAATTCAGAGCCTGCGCTAAAGGGCGCTACTCCGTACGAGAAGCTGACTTTAAAACTATCTTCTCCCACTTTAAACGATTTTTTTGAACATCCCAAAATCATTGTATCAATATCGCTTCTAATTTTTGACACTGCTATGGTATCCTCAAAAATAATTAGAAATTCATCTCCACCATAGCGGATCGCTTTTCCACCGACATCTTGAAGCTTGGAAGCAATATGAACAAGCACTTTGTCTCCAACGGTATGCCCGTAGGTATCGTTGATACTCTTAAATTTATTCAAATCAATCAGCACCATCGTTCCTGCGCTGCGCAGTGTCATAGTCTCAACATTTAAACACGTATCTTCAAACCATTTTCGATTGTAGCATTTGGTCAGCGTGTCTACATAAATAAGTTTTTGAAGTTCATCTATTTGTTGACGCAGCAGTTTTGTTTCTGCCAAAATGAGAGAAAGAGCGCTTTTGTCTTCCTTTGCCATGGCTTCAATCGCACGCTCAGTACAGGATGCCAAGACGATCACATGCCGAATGACTTTTTCATTCAACATCTCAGGATCGAGCATTTCTTCTGGAGCCAGTTCAACACTCATCGAACTGGCTGATTCTAAATACAGCTTTCCATACTGTGAGGGAAAAACAATCTCAAGTGGTTCAATTTTCTTTTTTACCATTGCAGTAATAAATTCATGCTGCTTGTGCGAATGCTTCATGTTTTTCCTTCACGCTCTACATTTTCAGATAAATTGTACATCAATTGTATTTAAATTCACCCGCCACCCACAAAATCGAGCAATTCAACGGTATCCCCATCGCTCAAAACCGCTTGATCCCACGCGTCTTGTTTGACGATTTCCATATTGACCGCAGCGGCCATTACTTTTGATTCCAACCCCAACGACCATACCAACTGCTGAAGCGTTATCGCTTCTGCAAACTCTCTGTTTTCACCGTTTACCTTGATATTCATCCTATCCCCTGCTTCATTTTATTCTTGTACAAAACGGATCATTTTAAACCTCTCTCCCATGAGAGATGGCGTAATCAGTATTTTTGCTTTTTCAAGCTCTTGGATGTAAATCTCATCACTTGCTTTTTCTTTCAATGTTGCGAGCAAATCCAGTATTCCCATTTCAACCAAGGCTACCAACTGTGTTGAATACTGCACACATTTCAACCCTTGGGCTTCAAAGGCCTCTCTCACATGAGCAAAATTAACATCATAAGTAATGTCCGTAGTTGCAAATATTTTGTCCAGTTCTATGCTCTCATCAAACAGCGCATAGACTTTGTGCTCTTGATACACACGAATGGAAAAATCACTGCGTGCGTCGAGTTCACCGTAATCAAAACTCATAAACTCAAACTTTGCAACACTTTGTGCCATCGATTGCGCAAACGATTCGTATCCTACCGCGATTTCCCCACGATCTTTTTTATGTTTTAGTGCATGTTCCCTGCATTGGGGGGAATCTACATCAAAGAGCACTTTGCCCTCTTGGACACGACCAATTTTGTCTTTATAAAAAAGTTCGCAGCTAAAGGCATCAAAAATCTCATTGGCGATGAAAAAAGCACACGAAGCGTCGATCTCACTGACATCGTGATAATGCTCCAATTTGACGGCATCCCCAAACGACTCCTCGAAATAGCTTTTTTGTTGCTCTTGCAATGCATCAAACCGCTCTATTATGCCAAATCGCAGTGTTTGCAGCAATTGGGGTCGAAGAGTATGCAAAAACTCGATAATATCCGCGAGTAAATAGCCATGATGCGCACCTATCTCACAAACCAATGCGTCGGAGGATAAGAATCCCTCATCCATACGCTTAATAATATGTTGTGCGATAGATCCTCCAAAAAACTTAGAGGTGCTTACTGCGGTGTAAAAATCCCCTTTTTTTCCGATGGGATGATATGACCCATAATAGCCATGCTCACCATACAACCACTCGTGCATGTATTCACTAAAAAGCATTCGCAGCCTTATAAACTTGCCACCGCTTTTTCAAGCCGTGCGAATCCTTCGTTGATGTCCTCTTTGGTAATGGTAAGAGGGGGGAGAAAACGCAATGTATTACGCCCTGCTTTGAGAATAATAACCCCCTCATTGCGAGCAGCATTGATAATCTTACCCAAGGTATCCGCATCCGCAACACGCAACCCGCGCATAAGCCCAAGTCCGACATGCTCCATAAAAAGAGCTGGATGCCCTGCTGCAAATTTAGACAATGCCGTTTCAAAATAAATCAATATTTCATCCAGTTCACCGCTATCTTTAAGCTCCTCGAGAATGTCCAATACTTCATTGGCAGCCGCCATGGAGAGATAGTTGCCGCCAAACGTCGACCCGTGGTCCCCTGCGGCAAAAATATCCAGACGATTGGTCATCACAACACCAATCGGAACACCTCCGCCTAGACCCTTTGCCAGTGTAATCACATCAGGTTCGATCTCGTACAGATTCGACGCTAAAAACTCACCCGTACGATAAATACCCGTCTGCACTTCATCAATCATAAGTAAAATGTTACGTGATTTGAGTAATGCTGCGAGTGCTTGTACTTTCGCACGATCCAACGGCTGTACTCCGCCCTCCCCTTGCACGAGTTCGATCATTACCGCAACGGTGTGCTCATCCAACAACGATTCAATTTCATCGATGTTTTTAGCGTACACAAATCCGTCCGGAAACGGTCCAAAATAGTTATGCATCGCCTCTTGCCCCGTTGCCTTTAGCGCGGTAATGGTACGACCGTGAAACGAGTGTTCCAGCGTAATGATTTTATAACGTTTCGGCTCTCCATCCACTTCTCCAAATTTACGGGCAATCTTAATCGCCCCCTCGTTGGCTTCAGCCCCACTGTTACCAAAAAAACATTTCATAGTGTAACCGCTTTGTTGCACGATACGACGCGCACATTCACCCTGCGGTTCTATGTAATAGAGGTTGGAGACATGAATCACTTTGGATATTTGATCACAAATAGCTTTATTCAAACGACCGTTAGCGTGTCCCACACTGCACACGGCGATCCCTGCTGCGAAATCGATGTACTCTTTACCCTCACTGTCGGTTAAACGTGCATTTTTTCCTTCTACAAACGATAGAGGCTGGCGTGCGTACGTCGGAAGGACAAATTGATTAAAATTTTGAGTTAACATTTTTCTACCTTTATTTTATTTTCTTGATAAACTGCACTTTCGCCCTCGTAGCTTAAAAGACTCGGGGTAAGCGTATTGACTCCTGGCGTCCCGGAATAGATAATCGCGCAATCACCGCGTAAACGCGCATCATGGGACACCGACAACTCTATTGATCCGGTTTTACTGGTTACCCTCACCCTCTCCCCCTCTTCAAAACCGCACTGCGGATGCAAATGAATCCCGCTTGCACGATGAAACTGTGAATTAAGCGATTTCGCGTACTTAGGCGTTAACAAAAACAGCCCTTCGCCGTCGTTTGACCCTAAGTCCAGCTCGTCCATAAATTCAAATTCACCGCTGTCGGTTTCAAATCCATTTTCGTACGGGATGTCAGGCATATTTTTGCGGTAGTCTACTCCATTTTTCCTTACCATCTGATCATAAAGAGCATCCAGACATTCCTGCTGTGTGGGAATACTTAAATTAAAATGGGTGCATAATTTGTAAGCCAAATCGTATTCACTAATGCCAATCTCGCTTTCACGCAATTTTGACATCTTCTGCAAGCTGAAATCTCCGTATGAACTGCGCACATCTTCTTTTTCTAAAAAAGTTTTTGCGGGCAGTATCAAATCGCATGCCGCTGACGTTTCATTTTCATACAGTCCAAAATATATTTTCGTTCCCGATGCCCTAAATTCTTGTGCAACTTTGGTGCTGTCGGGCATTTGCGCCAGTGGGTTTCCCCCTTGAACAAACACCGTGTCAAAGATTGAAAAATCAATCGTAGGGATAGGGACTGTTTTTTGCGGTTTACGAAACGGCAACTCTAGTCCTTGTGTCGATGAGCCCAAAAATCCAACCCCGCATCCGGGCTTACCAAATAACCCTAAAATTGCCCCCAACGCATCGATTGCACGCAACACCTCAGCACCGTTACGGTATTTTTGAACACCCGCGCCCACTAAAATAACGGTTTTTTTATCTCGGATCAACCCCAATAGCGACCCTACTTGTCCCAGCGTCACATCTATGGATTCCAAGGTTGCTTTTATACGCAGAGTCTGCGTCAGTTCGTACAAATCGTGATATTCACTCCCGTACTCTTCCAAGAATTTTTCATCCTGCGCCCCCTCAATCACCACAAAACGAGACAATAATAATGCCAATTGCATATCGCAATGCGGTTTGATCTGGATATGCAAATCAGCCGTTTTTGCCAACTGCGTTTGGACAGGATCAATCACAATAATCAATTTATTTTTTAATGCTCCCAAAACGTGTGAATGGGTTACATGAGGATTACGCCCCCACACGATCACCGCTTCTGCCTCATTAATAATGCTAGGCGAAAGCACATGGTTAATCCCGCGTCCCAAAATTATGCCCGCTTCTCCTGCACCATAGCACAACGATCCTCGTGTGCCCGTTGCGCCCATCCCAGCAAAAAAATGGCCCATACTGCGCTGCATCAGACCGATATTTCCACTCCCCCGATAGAACAATGTCTTTTGAGGGCTGCTCTCTTGCAATGCACAAAACAATCGTTGCATTGCCTCATCCATCGTGATAACTTTTCCCTCAAAACGAGGTTCTACAATGCGCTTGAATTCATCAAAATGGTTTAGATGAGGGCACAAATACCCTTGGGTAATTGGATGGCTACCATCACCTTTTAGTTTTCCATTCGTATCCATCACGATGCGACAAGCATCGTAACAATCCAGCGGGCAAGTTGTCGTTTGACTCATTTTAGGTACACTCTGCTTTCATATATGCGACTTTTGCGTATTTTACAGCGCTACGGCTTTACTTTTTAGTAAAAAAAAGCCCTTATTTGTGATATCATTGATACAATTAATTAGCAGAGGTTTATAATGTCTCTTTTAGAACACGTAGATGCGTCCACTAATCTGGCAAAAAACAACGAAGTACAGCTTCTTATCTTTAAAATTGATGTTGCCGAGACGTCGCCTTACTACGCAATTAACGTTTTTAAAACACGCGAAGTCGTTGAAGCAAAGCACCATCACCTAACCATCCTTCCCTCTTCTCACCCTCTTTTAGAAGGAACTATCGTCTTGCGTGGGCTGCAAATTCCGATTCTTAATTTACCGAAATGGTTGGGAGCTGAACTTGACTTAGAGCATAAGAAAGTATCCAATCTTTTGATTTGTGACTTCAACGGCATCATTATTGGGATACGCATCATGTTCGCCCATCGTGTTATTAAGAAAAATTGGAGTGAAATGCACGCACCGGACAGCTACCGACTAGGCGAAGACGGTCTCGTCATCAACGATACTCGCCTTGATGATGGGAGCTTGTGCTTGGTGCTTGACTATGAAAAGCTCTTGGCAGATGTCGTCCCGCAGGCAATGGTTAATATCCATGAATCCCCTGAAAATATACAAAATTTAGTGATCCCGAATAAACTCAAAAACGGGACGGTTCTCATAGCGGAAGACTCCAAAACCGCACAACGTCATCTACAGCAAATATTTACCAATGCTGGTCTCTCTTATCTTATATTCAATAACGGAAAAGAGCTCATTGACTATGTTTTTTCTCATCCAAATCCTTCTTCTATTCCTGCCATTATTACCGACATTGAGATGCCGGAAATGTCTGGATTTACCGTCGTGAAACGGCTAAAGTCAAACATGACGACCAAGAATATTCCGATTATCGTCAACAGTTCGATGACGGGAGAAAATAATAAACGTGAGGCAGCCAGTCTGGGAGCGAACGGTTTTATTAACAAAACCAAGAGTCACGACATCATTCCTCTCATCATTGCGAAAATGGAAGAGTGCGCGCAAAATCTATTGCCGAGTTAAAAAGAGTGGAGTAAAAGATTACTCTACTACGGCCAGTACCTGACCTGCTACGATTTTAT